>NZ_JAKIKS010000023.1 GCF_023284005.1 Shewanella surugensis | reverse complement strand
TTGCGGTGCGCCAAGTCAGCGAAATAAGCTAAAAAAGGCGAGTTGGGACGATGATTACAGGGCAAAAGTTTTCTTTGGTTAATTATCCGACAAAGTATGCTCCCGCCCTGGGGAGGTGGCGGCCATGCCTTGTTGGGCAATAATTTCAGAACGTGTGGCAAAGTGATGTCCAGTGAGCCTATCCGCCATTATTTTAGTTCCATTCGTGATTGGTTTTTATCTATGTTTTTATTCGTTTTTATTGGAGTAATGACAGGGTGGGATTGTTGAAGTAACGTTGGGTGTTTTATATGAGTGGCATTAACGACGGAAAGATTAATTAGCATTGCAAGAATAAATACGCCTAGCCAGCTTAACGCTAAGGTTTTACTTAAATCACTGTAGCCTTTTTGTAATGTGAGCCAGGCAAAAATAATGGGAAAAAAGAAAATGCCTAAGGCGAGCATAGGGGTCATATTTTTGCTGGGATAGGGAGTTGTTTTTTTCTTATTGTCGGGGAGTGTTGCTTCTTCATGGCTGAGATGGTTATCACTGTTATGAGTCGTGCAATGAGGACTGCGAGTCTCTTTTTCATCATAGCTTTGGTTGCAATATCGACAGTGGCGCATAGGCATCGTCCTTGTGCGTTAAGTGAACCCTGACTGTATGGTGGCTTTCATTAATCGGTGTTAGTTTTCATGAACAGTTCTTTTATTTTAGGTAATAATGGCACAATGTGAGATAAATTTTGAAAGTGAGCGTGATATTAAAGCGCAGGAATATAGCTTGAAAGCGAGTCTAGATTTTTAGCTAATGCATATTGGGTTTCTTGGATGAACATCACTTTAAGCGTTTTTATTTCGTTTACTTGATTTTGGGTGATTATGAGCCCATTACTGTGTCTATAGGTTAATAGGGCAAGGTATTGTTCGCCCTTAAGTTGTTTTTCTTTGATGCGCTTTTTACTATCAATGTCTAAAAAGGGGGCGGCTTGCTCGAAGATATTTTTAAATTCTGAGTAGATTTTGATGACATGGATATAGTCGATGTGTCTTTTTAAGGGTTGAATGTTCAGTGAGTCTAGGTAGATATCATGTAACCACTGATATTGCTTATATGCGGTGACTGTCGCTCTATTATTTAAGCATTTTGAAAGAATATGATGAACTTTGTTATTCAGTCTTCTATTGAGGGAGGTATTGTATATAAAAATGAGTCCAGCACTTATCATAATGCTCGTTATGCAAGACGCAACAACCGTTAATTCATTAATATTAATTGGTAAGTAGAAGTTATCCTGCATATGTTTTCCCTGATGTTTAACGATGACTCTTGCTACTGTTACGATGACAGAGCTTAGTAGGCTATTGATGATTGCTGTTTAACATTTGTCATCCTTTGACAGCATCCACGAAAGACTAAAGCGACATGCATGTAAAATACTGTGGCTGATATGTTGCGCTTATTGAGTTTTCTTGTGTTTGTTATAGGTGTTACGTTTATGATGTCGCTGCGTAGGTGTGCACTGTACTGGGGTATAGTGATTGAGTGCAGGGGTAGAGGTTAAAAGATGAAGGATAGGGAAATAAAGATGAGCATAGTGATGCTCACATTGAGCTTTTTTACATTGACGGCTTGTACGAGCTCGGGGGTGGTACCGATAGGTGAAAGCATTTTCATTGTTTCTAAGAAAAGCGCAGCCTGTGGTTTTAGCTCTGGAGAAGGGACTAAAGTTGATTTATATCGAGAGGCTAATGCCTATTGTGAAGAAAAGCATAAAAGTTTAGTGACTGTAGAGGCTATTACTAGGGATGGAGTGCCATTTGTACGTTGTGCTTCAGTAGAGTTAACGTTTAAATATATTACATCAAATAAGTCTTAATTGATTTTCTAAAATACGTCAGAAGGTAATAATAGCGGTGTAAAGCATACTACTATTAGCATCAGGAGATTATTAATATGGTAGCCCACAGTCTTAATGGCAGGTTAATCAACCTTTCCTATCCAACGTTTAATTAGTGGTGTGAGCAGCAAGGTGACGGCAGCGCCGATGAAGATAGTCCACATGATATTGAGTTGAGTCATCACTTGAGTAGCGCATGCTGTAATTTGTTGATTATTATCTTTATAAATATACTCCCCCAGTGTGATGACTTCCCCAGTTATATTCCTCAGCGATAGCATTCTCGGCGTTATTACTGGCATCTCCGGCTAAAGAGGTGGCGATGGTTGAACCTGAAAGTCACAGGTTCATTGAGCTGCCAGATGGTAAAAAATAAACAAAGAAAACGCTCTAATGGGCATATTATTCAGCATGCAGTTCAAAAAAATCAATAATGCTATTGAGTGCTAAATTTCTGGTTTTATCATTTTCGAAGAAAATTTCATGACGAGCATTCGGGATGGAGATGAGTTGGCATTGTTGATGTTGAGAGCTCGTGTGGATTTTAGATAAAATCCCCGCGGCTCTATTTTGAGCGCGATTGTCAACGACACTGTCTCTACCTGCTTGTAAAATTAACAGTGGAACGGGTGGGGTTTGTGCGGCTAACACGGCTTCTTCTGCCGCATCGATGGCTTCAACTAACCAATGGTTTGTTGGTGAGCCTAGCTGCATTTGTGGATGTTGTTGATAAAGTTTAAGCATTGCTTGATAGCGTTCTTGGCTATGAGTGAGCTGATTCTTATTAAAAGGCGTGGATTCATAATCTTTACCACCCAAAATATAGTTGGGCTCACGTCTGATACGACTTGTATCGATCCTTTCAGCCAACCAACGAATAAAACGACGACTGATGGGAAGTTTTATGCCATACATAGGTGCCGAAAATGCAGCTGCCTTAAATACATTGGGCTGATTTTGCATGTAAAGTGTGCCGATAGTGCCGCCCATAGAATGCCCAAGTAAGAACAGTTCCTTATGCTGGTGAGGTTGGACAACAGTTTCAATAAAACAAGTAAAGTCATTAATATAGGTAGAAAACTTATCAATGTGCCCTTGCTGAGGATTCAAGGTTAGGCGGCTGGATAAACCTTGTCCACGATGATCTAGCATATAAATGCTGTAGCCTTGCTGATATAAATCGAACATGAGTTCTTTATATTTTAAGTAAGACTCGATTCGGCCACTACTGATCACAATGGCCCGATCTGCATTCGGGTGTAGTATAAAGCAATAAGCCAAATGCAGTTTATTGGATGTGAGTAGTGTTGATTGGGATACTTGTTCCCAAAATGCTTGCTGCTCTTTGGTATTGTTTTGTGTTGCAGAAGAAAATACATTTACTTTTTTGGATATGGGATCGGATTTGGAGCTGCTAGGTGCAATTCTGGGCATGATGACTGATGTAATTGAGTATGCTTAGCTTAGTGTAACAAATAAATGAGCTTAACCAATAAATTTAAGTAAAGAGATCTTGTGTTAGGTAAATTCAGTGTTTTCGTGATGCAGTCAGTTGAGGGGCTAACAGAGCTCCTAATAAGCTCTGTTTATGATAATTTGTTGTTATGATCACTTCCGCTTAGAGAATATTTTTCTGTTGAGTATGAATGAAGTCTTGTATTTGTTGTTCTAGAATGGTCATTGGCACGGAACCATGTTCTAAAATAGCATCGTGAAAAGCGCGTAAATCAAATTGTGCTCCAAGTGCTTGCTCTGCCTGTAGGCGTAATTTTTTAATGGTCAATTCACCTATTTTGTAAGAGAGGGATTGGCCTGGCCAAGTGATATATCGGTCTATTTCGGTGGTGACGTTATGTAATGACAGTGCGGTATTGTTGGCCATAAAATCGATGGCTTGTTGCCGACTCCAACCTTTGGCATGCATGCCGGTATCGACCACTAAACGTGCTGCGCGCCACATTTCATAAGTGAGTCTACCAAAATTACTGTAAGGATCTTGATAAAAGCCTGCTTCTAGCCCTAAATATTCAGCATAGAGTCCCCAGCCTTCTCCGAAAGCCGAGATATAGCTGTAACGGCGGAAGTTGGGTAATTGGGTTAAGGATTGATTGAGTGATATTTGTAGATGATGACCTGGTACTGCTTCATGTAAGGTTAAGGCTTCGAGTTCATAGAGTGGGCGCTTGTTGAGTGCGTAGGTATTTACCCAATAATAGCCGGGTTCATCATCGCTATTGCTGTTTAGGTAACGCCCAGTGGTGTATTTGGGGGCAATTTCGGCGGGAACAGCTGCAATGCCGTAGGGCGTACTGGGCAACTGGGTAAAATATCGAGGTAATATAGCATCGGCTTTTTTAGCAATGAAGGCGGCTTCTTTTAATAGTTGTTCGGGACTGGTGGCATAAAATTGAGGGTCGTTACGTAAGAAATGCAAGAATTCAGCAAAGCTACCTGCAAATTTCAGTTCATCGATGATGGTTTTCATTGCCTGACGAATACGTTTTACTTCTTGTAATCCTAGTTTATGAACTTCATCAGCGGTCATATTACGTGTGGTGTAATAACGCACTCTATTTTCATAGAAAGCTTGACCATTAGGCCGGTGTGTCGCCGCAATATTGGTGCGTGCATTTGGTAAGTATTCATTTGTCATGAAGTGATAAAAAGCACGATATGAGGGAAGAACATTTTGACGAATAAGCGCCTCTCCTTGTGTAAGTAGTTTTGCTTTTTGTTGTTCACTGAAATGAGCCGGGAAGGTTTTAAAAGGGGTGTAATACCCGCTTTCCTGCACTGGAACAATAAAAGCACTAATGCTATTTTCAAATCCTATTAGTGTTATTTTCGGTAAGGTTATACCGCTTTTTATGCCTTGTTTTAACCAAGCAGTTTGTTGTTTAAAGTAGTGAGGAAATACTGCTAGCTGACCTAAATAGTGTTGGTAATCTTGTTCATTCTGGAAACGTTTTTTGCTAATACTGGCTATGTCGGTATGAAATCCCCCTTCGGCCGTTAATGGTAGGTAGTGCATATTAAAATGATAACGATCGACGGCGTCTTGAAGTTGATCGGTTAAGATCTGTCGGTTGATTTGTTCCATCTTTGATAGATCTGATGTAGGGAGCTGAGCGAGTTGATTTAATAATGTTTGTCGTTGTTGATTGTGTTTTAAAAGCGTTGATGGCGAAAGATCGGCAATTTTTCCTGCGGCTGTTTGATCGCCTAATGTGTAAGCGAGGGCGGGCTCGCCTTTCAACCTGAGCTGCCATGCTTGGTCTATAACTGTGTTGAGTTGCGTGCTTAAAGGATTGGGCTTAATTAATAATTGATTATCGGTTTCAGTATGAGTATTTACTTGATCTTGAGGTGATTGGCAAGCATTTAAGCTGGTAATGAGGAGTACAGAAAGCAGAGATCGATACATTAAATGGACTCTTAATGTGTTCTTATTATGGATCTATTATGCTGGATGTTAAATGTAAATAGTATTAATACCCGTGATGCTTCAAGATGCATGTTTTCAGAGCCAGTAAAACCAATCAATTTAAGGCGCATGATTGCGGGAATGTCGGCACCTTTTAAAAGCATGCAACACAGAAGTGGTTGGCTTTAATGGATCCTAATAGGCTGGTTTAAAAGCCTTTTGTTCTGCGTTATTGAGCATTAACTTAGAATCACTAGGTCATCTGCTCAAGAAGACCGTCATGGATGACGGGAATGTCATTAATGCAGGAGCAATTAACGACCTTGCCTACAAGGCTTTTAATTCCAGCTGAATCCTGCATCTTGAAGTATCACGGGTATAGTTGTTCTGTTTTTAATGTTACATGATTAAAAGATGTTGAGAAAGCCAGAAAGACTGGGGTTAGCCGTGATATCATTGCGCGCAACTCAGCGCTAATTAACGAGATGATTGGCTGAGTGGTAGACATAGGGGTTAAAAATGATCGATACATCTATTCCACTGGTGGATCTCCACCGACACCTAGACGGTAATATTCGGGTGGAGACAATATGGGATTTGGGACACCAGCATAATATCGCCTTACCGGCGAATTCATTGGACGAATTAGCACCATTTGTACAAATACAGGGTAAAGAAAACGATTTAATCGCTTTTTTGAAAAAGCTAGATTGGATGGTAGCAGTATTAGCCGATTTGGACGCGGTAAAACGTGTTGCCTATGAAAATGTTGCTGATGCAGCCTTATCAGGTTTGGATTATACCGAACTGCGTTTTAGCCCTTATTATATGGCCATGACACATAAATTGCCGCTCGAAGGTGTGGTTGAAGCCTTGATAGATGGTATTAAATCAGGTGTGAAAGATCATTCTGTGAAGGTGAACTTAATTGGTATTTTGTCGCGTTCATTTGGGCAACAAGCATGCCAGCAAGAGCTGGATGCATTATTGACTCAAAAACAGCATTTAGTGGCGATGGATATTGCAGGTGACGAACTCGGTTTTCCGGGGGATTTATTTACCACACACTTTAAAAAAGCTCGCGATGCTGGTTTAGCCATTACAGCCCATGCGGGTGAAGCTGCTGGGGCGGAGAGTATTTGGCAGGCGATAGAATCTTTAGGTGCAACGCGTATTGGTCATGGGGTTAATGCCATTCATGATATTAAGCTAATGGAGTATTTAGCCAAAAATAAAATTGGTATTGAATCATGTCCAACGAGTAATTTGCATACTTCAACGGTCGCTAATTATCAGATTCATCCGCTGCGTCAATTTATGGAGGCGGGTGTCTTAGTCGGCTTGAATACTGATGATCCTGGTGTCAGCGCGATTGATATCAAGCATGAATATAATGCTGTTCGTACTGAAATGGGTTTCAGTGCTGCTGAGTTATCAAGATTACAGCGTAATGGTGTCGAAATGGCATTCTTATCGGATAGCGAACGTAAAGCGTTGTATTTATCGAAAGCTTAATAAAGCATTACTGATAACAATGAACTAAAAACCGGCGTTTGCCGGTTTTTTTTTGTTAAATTAAATGACTCTGGAAAATTGTTGTTGTCTCGCATGTTTACGCATATAGACATCAAAACACATGCAAATATTGCGGATCAATAAGCGGCCTGTGGGGAGCACGGTTATTTTTCTATTATGGATAGTAACGAGTTCATCTTTTATAAAAGGTCGTAGTAAGTCGAGATCCGCTGCGAAATAATCGTCAAAATCGATAGCAAATTGGGCTTCTATTGTCGGGATATCCAGCTCAAAGTGGCAGATTAGCTGTTTGATCACGCTACGGCGAATGTGATCATCTTGGTTTAATGCACAGCCTTTCCATAGTGCGTGACCTTGCGTGTTTATCGCATCGTAATATTGCTTGATGTCTTTTTGATTTTGAGCGTAACAGTGTCCAATTTGACTGATTGAAGAGACTCCGAGACCTAATAAGTCACATTCTTCTTGGGTGGTATACCCCTGAAAGTTCCGATGCAGTTGCCCTTTATTTTGCAATTGAGCGAGTACATCGTCTGGTTTAGCAAAGTGATCCATACCAATATATTGATAGCCAGCTTGGGTTAAACTCTCAATTGTTTGCTTAAGTATGGTGAGTTTTTGGCTTGCATTGGGTAAATCTTTATCATGAATTTTACGCTGGGCCGCAAAACGTGAGGGGATATGGGCGTAATTAAAAACGGATAAACGATCTGGATCGAGTGTGATGATTTTTTTTATGGTTTCAGCAAAACTCATGGGGGTTTGATGGGGGAGCCCATAAATGAGATCGACATTGGTAGAGACAAAGCCCATTTGTTTTGCTTTGCTAGTAAGGTCAAAAATAAAGGTTTCGTCTTGCTCTCGATTGACGGCCCGTTGTACCTCTTTATTAAAATCTTGTACCCCAATCGATAAGCGGTTAAATCCCACTTCTTTTAGCGTATCTAACATCGATAGCTCTATTTCTCTTGGATCGACTTCGATGGAGAATTCGCCTGTTTCGGCAATATTGAAATGAGAGCGAAGTAGAGAAAATAATGCTTGGATTTGGCTAGGGCTTAAAAATGTGGGTGTACCACCACCTAGATGTATTTGTGTGACCTTATAGTGTGAGAATAAAGGTGCTCGGTTGATAATTTCGGCTTTTAAATAATCGAGATATTGATCGGCCTTGTGCTGATGGTGAGTGATGATTTTGTTGCAGCCACAGTAGTAACAAAGCTTGGCACAGAATGGAATATGTATATACAAGGAGAGAGTATTACTGTTACTTTGAGTGATGGCATCAAGTAACTGCTGTTGATTAAAACCTTCGTTAAACTCTAGCGCAGTTGGGTAAGAAGTATAACGTGGTCCACTGTGGTTGTACTTTTCGATCATGGATTGATCCCAGCGCATAAAGGCATAATCTCTATTTGAATTAAATTTGAGGAAAGTATGCCTTGGAAGTGTTTTGTTGATCTTGATCTAGATGATGAAAATCGAATTTATTGTAAAGCTATTATAAGTGGATTAAGCGCTTGACTTCTTCGAGGATAGCAGATTCTAAGTCTGATTCAGAACACATACGCTGATAATCCAATTGCATTCGTTGCTGTTTACTCAATGATTTTCTTTGATCTTTAATAGGATGATCTTTGATTTTATTGTAATGCTTAAAGAGTACGGGGTAATCAAGGGCTACTTTACTCGAGA
The DNA here is from genome assembly GCF_023284005.1 of Shewanella surugensis. Classification (GTDB taxonomy): domain Bacteria; phylum Pseudomonadota; class Gammaproteobacteria; order Enterobacterales; family Shewanellaceae; genus Shewanella; species Shewanella surugensis. The sequence goes on along the minus strand of NZ_JAKIKS010000023.1, from coordinate 48,513 downwards.
GTCCTAAAATATCGAATAATTTTGCTATTCTCATCACACCTTCGGAAAGCTCACAACGTTCTTCGAGCATGGCTTGGGCGATATAACGAATATTATCGAGTAATTTTTCTAGGCGTTCATTAGCCGCTTTTTGTTGCTGCTGAACTTGCTTTGTGAGCAGTTTCTGTTGTTTAAGTTTTAACACTAGGCTGATGGCATAACCTGATAATAGGGCAATAATGACTAAACCTAAGATAGTAAAAATATTGAACATTTAGTGTCCTTAGTCAGTTGGCTGTATGAGTATTTCTATCGATTTATATAATAATGATGCTGATCATCGATGATATTTTATGATCATGGAGAAGATAAAGTAATGCCAACATTTTAACGTTGGCATTCTTTTTTGCTAAAGAAACCGCTTATGGATTAGTCTTTATGCTGATACTCTTTGAGTAAATCGGCACCGGATTCAAATTTATCGAAGAGATCGTCATCTGTCACCGCTGTTTTGACTGAAGTTGACACTTCTTCTTCGTCAGTAATGCCTAACTTATCCATCAATTGCTCAATTCTAGTCAATTGCTTGTTGAGCCATTCTTGGTCATCTGCCGTTAGGTTTTTACCTTCTTCAAGCATGTCGAGTAAACTGTTTAGCCTTGGATCGTCTTCTAGCTTAAGGAGCTTATCTTCATCACTCATTTTTGGTGATTTTTCTTTTTTAGGGCTTGGTTTTTCGATCTTTATCGCTAGTTGTATCGGCTTTTTACTGCCATGACGAGGATCATTATTCTTTTGTGTGTTTCCACTCGCATTAGCCTGGATTATACTTTCATTATGACGGCTACCAGATCTATTGCCTGAATCTTGCTTTTTGCCCGTAGGAACACGTTCTTCTTTCTTGGATCTTGATTTTGATTGTGGAGCATTTTCGTTGCTTTTACGCGTTTTTTTACTGCGGGACATAGCTTTATCTCGATAACTGAAAAGACTGAAGTGCAGAGAAACATACTGAAGTTAACCTACAACTGGAGTTAGATCGCGTTTTATAGCAGATCTTGATGTTTTTTGCATCACAATGAGACCATTTGCTGCAAATAATAGCCTAAAATGACCTTGTTTGGCTAAAAATTCGAAGGTTTTAGTTTATTTGTAGACCATAGTGTTTTTATGAACGCTGCGGTAGGGTTTGTCAAAATGCATCGTATTATGTGAGAAAGCTCGACTCTGTCAGTTGTTCGTGTGGTGACTGAAATAAAAAAAGGCGACAGAAATACTGTCGCCTTATCGAAAGAGTGTCAATCGACACTTAATTTTGATTCCAAGTATCCCTGCTTGCTATGCAACTTCCCGGTCGGTATCCGTCTTTTTTGAGTCTGCTTTCCTTGCATTTTTATTGTTATTAGTCATCACTGACATTTATTACTTTTCCTTTATCATCCTGATCATAGCTTCCATAGATGAGCATCATATCTCATCAGTATCCTTTTCGCCTATCTATGACGCCTAAGTAACCATCCATATCAGTAAAATTTAATTCAGAATAACAAGTTACCATTTTTATTATCCTCTACTCCCTAAGGAGCGCAGTCTATGGTTTTCGCTAAACTGGTAGGTAAAGTTTAATGCTAAATAGCCAATAGGTGTCCTACCTAGTACTTTACCGTAATGGTATGACCTAAACTTCAAAATAAAGTTATTTCATCAAACGATGAATGGTCTTAATATATTATGATTATTATTGAGTTTTCTTTATTCTTATATCTTAAATGCAACATACCGACATCTGAAAGTTGTTCTTAATATTTTGTACTAACAGTTGGGTTTGTCTCGGTATGTAGAGTATTAAACCTAAATCTAATATTCATGTCAATAAGTAATCGAATTCAGTTTACGTTAAGGTAAGATGTTAGGGTGATAAAAAGGCAGCTAAGCTGCCTTTTATTACATATGGTTTACTTTTCCTTAAACTTACTTAAGGTCTGAAATATATTGAGATAACGCTTCGATATCGGTATCGTTTAGTTTCTGAGAGGTCGCTTGCATCATACCGTTCAGATCATTGTTACGATTTGTATCTTTGAATTTGTTGAGTTGAATTTTAATATAATTGGCATGTTGGCCACCTATCATAGGGAATCCCGCAAGGCCTACGCCTTTACCATCGGGGCCATGACAAGCAATACATGCTGTGATCCCACGGCTAGAATCCCCAGCTTTATATAATGTTTCACCTAGTTCAGGTACGCTGTTGACATCGATAGGCTGCTGAATTTGACTTGCATAAAAGGCTGATAAGTCCTCAATATCTTGATCGGTTAATGTAAAGCTCATACCGCCCATAATCGGGTCGATGCGACCTTCCTTACCACCCGTTTTTATCGCGCTGCGAAAATCGATTAATTGTTTTTCTAAATAGGAGGCATGTTGGCCTGCAAGTTTAGGGTACATGTTTATCATGCTATTGCCGTCAACACCGTGGCAAGCAGAACAAACAATGGCTTTCGTTTTTCCGGCTTCGGCATTACCTTCAGCTATAGCAGGAGAAGAGATAGTGGCTACTGCAGACAGCACAATTGCTAACTTTTTCATGGCGTTCCAACTTCTTATTAAAATATTTGTCCTGGACTTACTGGGATGACCCGTAAGCATGATAAAATAGTCTTTATGTAATCGGGGTAATATTTTACACGAAAATGTAAAAATGTAAGCAATTCTTCGATATTTAAACAACAAATTTGAAAATTTTTTTGGAGTAAATTGTGTCAGGATCTCGTATTGATTTTAGAAAAGCCAAGTTTTTGATTAGTGCCCCTGATATTGCTCACCTTGATGAGCATTTACCTGGTGATGTAGGTGTAGAGATTGCATTTGCTGGCCGCTCTAATGCTGGGAAATCGAGTGCACTTAATCAGCTAACAGAGCAGAAAGGGCTTGCTAGAACCAGTAAAACACCTGGAAGAACACAGTTGATTAACGTATTTGAATTGGATGAACATCGTCGATTAGTCGATTTGCCCGGTTATGGTTTCGCAAAAGTTCCATTAACATTAAAGAAAAAATGGCAACAAGCATTAGGACAGTATTTACAAGAGCGTAGCTGTTTAAGTGGTGTTGTGGTTCTGATGGATATCCGGCACCCGCTTAAAGATCTCGATATGCAAATGATTGAGTGGGCAGTTGAAAGTGATATTCCTGTGCTAGCGTTATTAACTAAAGCTGATAAATTGGCTCAAAGTGCACGTATGAAGATGGTTAATGAAGTGAGAAAGCATTTAGCTGATTTTGGCGATGCCGTAAAAGTTGAGCCTTTTTCTTCATTAAAAGGCATAGGTAAATCAAAAGTGTTAGGCATTCTAGATGAATGGTGTAAACCTCAATGGTTAATGGATACCTTAGAGCAGGCTGAAGAAGAATAAAGCTGCGGACAGGATAATAGCGGCTGCATCAATTAGCGCTATTATCGCCTCATCTTTACTGAGTAGTTATCAAATAATATATTGAATTGAACGCTTTGAAGAGTTTTGAAGTGAGCATCTTTTACATCTGTCGATTGAATTGATCCAATAGTTTATAGGTGTTCTTTATCTTTCAGGTGAAATATTAAGGTGTTACTTTTGAAAAGCAGAGTAAAAAATAGCCGATGGGATCACCATCGGCTTAAATATTAGCTCTTTTGGGGAGAAGCTAAATTCAACAAGACTTAAGTGCTACCAATAAGTGCTGATAGTGCTCAGTGTCCCTATGATAACGGGATCCTTGATTGATTTAAAGTATTTACTCTAAATTTTATTTTAGATGAAAAAAAGCCCCAGTAAATAATTTACTGAGGCGCCATAATTTGGCATTCGCTTGAATCACTAGCGAATAAAAAAAGGTTTGAAAGATAGAACATCTTAACCTCTGTACCCTACAAGTTGAATACTACCTCATTAAACTGAATATGAAAAACAGTTTTTTGTTAAAAGACACAATATAGATTACTGTAGAGCAAAAAAAGAGTGATAAATCATCTATTTTTGATCTAAACATTTCATAAAAATATTTTTATTTCAGTATGAGGTATTAAAAGGCCACTTAGGCATATTGTGCAGTTAATAAGAAAAAGAGCTATTTTGATTTAAATAGCTCTTTTTAAAAAGGAGGTGATTTAGTGAGCTTGTTCCCAATTGTCCCCGATGCCTGCTTCTGCTAATAATTCAACATCTAAGTCGGCTGCTTGTGCCATTAAATGACAGACTTTTTCTTGTAATTCTTTAGCTTTATCAGCGTCAACTTCGAAGACTAGTTCATCATGTACTTGCATGATGAGTGTTATTTCGCCTTGAGTTTCTGAGGTTATCCATTGGGTTATTGATATCATAGCTTTCTTAATAATATCAGCAGCCGTTCCTTGCATTGGGGCATTAATTGCGGCTCTTTCAGCTGCTTGTCGACGCATAGCGTTACGATCTTTTATTGCAGGTAGGTAGAGTCTACGACCATAAAGAGTAGAGACATAACCTAATTCTGCCGCTATAGCCCGAGTTTCTTCCATGTAAGTTAATACACCAGGATAGCGTTTAAAGTAAGTATCGATATAAGTCTGGGCTTCATTGCGTGGGATATCGAGTTGTTTCGCGAGTCCAAATGCTGACATACCGTAGATAAGGCCAAAATTAACGGCTTTAGCTCGACGGCGCTGATCTGAGGTGACTTCATCAAAATCAACATTAAACACTTCAGCCGCAGTGGCCTTATGGATATCTTTACCTTCAGCGAAGGCGGTTAAGAGTCCTTTATCTTGAGATAAATGAGCCATTATTCTGAGTTCTATTTGAGAATAATCGGCCGCAAGGATTTTTTTGCCTTCTGGTGCGATAAAAGCGTTACGAATTTTGCGACCTTCTTCCGTTCTGATAGGGATATTCTGTAGGTTGGGCTCACTTGAAGATAAACGCCCAGTTGCTGCATTTGCTTGGTGATAACTTGTATGCACCCGACCTGTTTTAGCGTTGACCATTAAAGGCAGTTTATCTGTATAAGTACTTTTTAGTTTTGCGAGACTTCGATGTTCTAAAATGATTTTGGGTAATGGGTAGTCTAAAGATAATTCTACAAGCACTTCTTCAGCTGTTGACGGGGCTCCCTTAGGGGTTTTTTTGATAATGGGATAACCGAGTTTTTCAAAAAATAAAGCTTGTAATTGTTTTGGTGAGTTCAAATTAAAGGGTTCACCGGAAATGAGGTAAGCTTTTTGTTCTAGGTTGTCTATTTTTTGCGCAATTTCAATGCTTTGTTGGCTTAACATCATACTATCGATGAGCACGCCATGACGTTCCATATCGGAAAGAATACTAATTAAGGGTAACTCTATTTCATTAAAAACAGGGATTAATGCTGGTTCTGTTTCTAGTTTTGACCATAACGTTTGATGTAACCTCAGAGTAATATCAGCATCTTCAGCCGCATAAGGGGCTGCGGTCTCTAGCGGAATTTGATTGAAAGTGAGTTGTTTTGCTCCTTTACCAGCCACATCTTCAAATTTAATATTGTTATGGCTCAAATACTTTAGTGCCAGATCATCCATGTTGTGTTTCGAGACGACGGAGTTAAAGACATATGACTCTAACATTGTATCAAATTTGATGCCTGTTAATGCAATGCCATGGTTGGCAAGTACACTCATATCGTATTTTAGGTTTTGACCGACTTTATGTATGTTGGGATTTTCTAAAATAGGCCGCAATTTTTCAAGCGTAATATCAAAGTTTAATTGCTCTGGCGCGTCAAGATAATCATGTCGTAAGGGCAAATAGGCTGCTTTTCCTGCCTCAACAGCAAATGAAAGGCCCACTAATTCGGCTTTCATATAATTTAAGCTGGTTGTTTCTGTATCGATAGCAACGAGGGAAGCTTGATTGAGTTTATCGATCCAATGATTAAGTTGCTGCTCTGTCGTAATGGTTTCATACTCAGCGCTAATGGCTGTTATTGTTTCAGCGTTACCAATAGTATTTTTTTTAGTGCTTGTTGTTTCATTACTTAATACTTCGGCTAACCAACGTTTAAATTCCATTTCACTATAGCATTGGATCAGTTCTTCTTGGTTGGCGGGTTGAATATCGAGCTGTTGCCAAGTCTGCTCTAATTTTACATCGAGTTTTATTGTGGCGAGTTCATAGGATAATTGCAGCATGTCACCATGCTCTGCCAATTTTGCTGGCATGGTTTTAGCGCCGCGAAACCCGAGAGCTGGGATGTCATCTGCTTTGCTAATAATGTCTTTAATTCCGCCCATGCTTTGTAACATAGCAAGAGCTGTTTTCTCTCCAACGCCAGGTAAACCCGGAATATTATCGGCTTTGTCTCCTTGCAGTGCCAACAGATCGATAATCAGTTCGGGGCCGACACCAAACTTTTCAGTAACCTCTTCAATGCCCATGGTGGTATCTGTCATGGTATTAATTAGGGTGACTTTATCATTGACGAGCTGTGCCATATCTTTATCACCCGTACTAATAAGGACAGAGCGACCTTCTAGGCTGGCTTGAGTGGAAAGCGTGCCGATAACATCATCTGCTTCGACACCAGAAATACTAATGAGGGGCAGGCCTAACGCCTTGATAATTCTGTGAAGAGGTTCTATTTGCGAGCGTAAATCATCCGGCATAGGTGGGCGTTGTGCTTTATATTCTGAATACATTTCATTTCTGAAAGTATTGCCTTTAGCATCAAATACAACAGCCATTTGCGTCGGTTGATATTGTTTTAATAAACTGCGAAGCATATTAATCACGCCGTAAACAGCCCCAGTTGCTTCACCTTTTGAATTTGTAAGATGTGGAGGTGCATAATAAGCTCGGTAGAGATAAGAAGAGCCATCAACAAGCACTAAAGGGGTTTCTGTGGTATCGAGCATAATGTTTGGTATCAATTGGGGAGTAAAAAGAGTGATAGCATGCCATAGAAGCCAAATTTCGGCCATGATCAATTAAGACTACCTTTGTGGATAAGTCTGTTAGTTAAAAATAGAATAGACGTACGACTAGAGACTACGCGAATGTGGTTTCTTTGTTAACCCTATGAAAATAATGATTTAATTAAATATTTAAAAGCTAGATTATAGTGTAGATTAAAAAATCAAGCTTTGTGGATTTTTTTTTGTTTTTTGTTGCTAAAGTTACTGTCAGATTAAATTATCGCCAACCAGAAGACTGGTAAACCAATTTAGCATGAAAAACGACCAGATCAAGTGTTTTATATTACTTCTCTTAAAACAAAATAATATATAGGAAGGTTTTTTAATGACAAAAGTAGCTATTCTGTTAAGTGGGTGCGGTGTCTTCGATGGCAGTGAAATTCATGAATCGGTATTGACGTTTCTAGAGCTGGAGCGATGGGGGATTGAACACCAGTGTTTTGCCCCTGATATGGCACAATTACATGTGATTAATCATATTACTGGGGAGGTGGAACAAAGTGTCACTCGTAATGCCTTGGTCGAATCAGCGAGGATAGCGCGTGGTAATGTTCTCGCTTGCGATACGTTAGATATTGATGCATTTGATGCTTTAGTGATCCCCGGTGGTTTTGGTGCGGCAAAGAATTTATGTGATTTTGCCATTAATAATCAAGATTGTGAGGTGACTCTTCAAGTTGAGGTGTTCATTAAAGCATTTGCGAATAAAAAAAAACCGATAGGTTTTATATGTATTTCTCCAGTGATGATCCCAAAAATTTTCGGAGAAGGTGCGGTGGGGACAATAGGAAACGACATTGAAACAGCCGAAGCATTTAATCGAATGGGAGGGCTGCACCAAAATACAGAGGTGGGTGATATTATCATTGATGCAGAACGCCACATTGTCAGTACTCCAGCTTATATGCTCGCAGAAAATATAACCCAAGCTCATAAGGGAATTTCAGCCCTGATTAAGGAAGTGGCTAAGATGTGTGGAGTCAAGGTTTAAGCAGACTGAATCCCCCGATGATTTGAATCCTGTACCTTGAAGTATCACGGGTATAGATCAAATAACAAATGTCGTGATCACATGGATGTGAGTGACGACCATGACGGTCTTCTTGAGCAGATAATCGAGTGATGCTACGTTGTATCATTAAGAGGTACCTACATTCTTTCAATGCTGTGCTTTGAATAGAACGATGTTACGTGTTCTGAAATCATGCATCGTCAACTGGATTGGATATAGCTCCATTCTTGGATGAAATGCTATGTATTCAATCAGCCTAAAGTTTAAGCTACCAATAATATTGTAGGGGCTGTTGAAATTAACGTTGTGGTCTGCGGCTATCAATACTTGCTTGAAGGAGTCCGATAATGAGTCCGCCAATATGAGCACCATTCGCAACGGAAAAACCAAAAATATCGGTAAAACCCAGTACTAGCCATATCAACATGAATATCATATAAGATGGGGGGATCCCAATGCCTGCTTCAGGTTTTTTTAACCCCATTAACCAAGTGTAGCCAAGGAGTGCGTAAACAACGCCAGACAAACCACCAAAATAAGGGCCCGCTATTATGTATTGCAATAAATTAGGGAGGGTCCCTGCAACGATTAATAAAATGAACAGTGGAGTGAAACCTATCTTAGTTTCAATTTTTCCACCTAAATACCACCACCATATTAAGTTGAAGATAATATGTAATGCTGAAAAATGAAGTAAACTCGGTGTAAATAGTCGCCAGAATTGACTATATGAAGTATCGGAAGTGGCGCCAAAAAAAGACAGATTGTCAAAAACCGGATTCGCTAATCCAAGATTCATTGCCGCGAATATGACAACACAAAGTACAATGACTGTGATGGTTAATGGCCCTGCGCCAGTCATAAATTGACTGAATAAATGTAAACCAGGTGATCCATAATCTATTTGCGTATGACTATTGCCATTTTTCCAAGACGCTTCTAAATATTTGCTCTGGTAGGGGTTACTGAGAAAGTCTTGATATTCTTGCTGTACTCGAGAAAAGTGTTCTTTTTCTAAAAGCACTAAGATGACACCTTGTTCTGCTGGATGAATTTCGCAAAAGATCTGTTCACCTTTGAGGTAATCAACCAGTGCTTGAGCCGCTCTTGCATTGGGCAGCTTACCTATTTCGATCATTGAAGTTCATCCTCAAAGGTTGGTTTTAATACTATATATGGGCCTGTTGCCAAGCTTCAAACCCGCCATCTAAACTATACACTTGATCAAATCCCTGTTGATGTAAATACTGAGCGGCATTTTGACTACTGATTCCGTGATAACAAACCACTATTAACGGAAGATCCATATTGGCGTCACCGATAAAATGAGCAATATTTTCATTGCTAAGGTTTGAAGATTGGGGGATGTGATCTTTTTCAAAGCTGACGTTGTCTCGAATATCGACGATTTGTAAGTCAGGAGAGGCTTCTTTCATTTGAATAAGTTGATTGATACTTAAGTGTTCGAAATCTGACATAGTAAACCTGTTTACTTAGACTTAATATAATGCTGATATGGATAATGATAACACACCCGCCTTTTATTCAGCGGGCCTGTCTATATAGTTGACTTGAGTCACCTCAGAATATAGTTAATCCCAATTTAGGATAACTTTTCCTGATTGGCCTGAGCACATGGCATCAAATCCCGCTTGGAACTCATCGATAGGGAAATGATGAGTAATGATGGGAGAAAGATCTAAGCCTGATTGGATAAGACTTGCCATTTTGTACCAAGTTTCAAACATTTCTCTTCCATAAATTCCTTTTATCATGAGCCCTTTAAAGATGACTTTGCTCCAGTCAATCGGCATTTCTCCGCTGGGGATCCCAAGCATGGCAATTTTTCCACCATGATTCATTGTGTCCAGCATGGAGTGAAAGGCACTCGGTACGCCGGACATTTCTAGGCCAACATCGAAACCTTCGGTCATATCCAATTCAGCCATAACATCGGTTAAGTTTTCTTTGGCGACATTGACGACTCTTGTTGCACCCATTTTCTTGGCTAATGCGAGTCTATATTCGTTGACATCAGTGATAACGACATGTCTTGCTCCGACATGACGACACACTGCAGCAGCCATTATACCTATAGGTCCAGCACCTGTGATAAGGACATCTTCACCGACCAAATCAAAAGATAAAGCAGTATGAACTGCATTGCCGAATGGATCGAATATTGCTGCTAGATCATCAGAAATATCATCGGGTATTTTGAATGAATTAAATGCGGGTATTACCAAATATTCAGCAAAAGCACCATCTCGATTAACGCCAACGCCTGAAGTATTACGGCATAAATGAGTTCGGCCGCCACGGCAGTTTCGGCAATAACCACAAGTAATGTGACCTTCGCCAGAAACACGATCGCCAATCGTAAACCCTTTAACTTCTTGACCTATTTCAACAATGGTGCCGACATATTCATGACCGACGATCATAGGGACTGGGATCGTATTTTGTGACCAGTCATCCCATTTATAAATGTGTACATCGGTGCCACAGATAGCCGTTTTACGGATTCTTATCAAAAGATCATTAGGGCCTAGTTTAGGCTTTGGTGTATCAACCATCCAAATACCGGGCTCAGCTTTTAATTTACTTAGTGCTTTCATAATGGTTTCCTACTCTATTATCCCCATATCTTTTCCTATACGAGTAAAAGCATCAATTGCATGATCCAATTGCTCACGAGTATGGGCTGCAGACATTTGCGTTCTGATCCTTGCTTGATTTTTAGGCACAACAGGGAATGAAAATCCAATGACATAAATATTCTCAGCTAATAAGCGTTGGGCAAAGTCACTGGCTGTTTTGGCATTCCCTATCATGACAGGAATAATCGCGTGATTGGCACCGCCGAGAGAAAATCCAGCGGCAGACATTTTTTCACGAAAATAACGACTATTTTCCCAAACGGCTTCTCGTAAGGATTGGCCTGTTTTTAGCATTTCGAGTACTTGTATTGATGCTGTGACGATGGCCGGAGCGAGTGAATTAGAAAACAGATAAGGACGCGAACGTTGGCGTAGCCATTCGATGACTTCTTTTTTTGCTGAAGTAAATCCGCCCGATGCACCGCCTAATGCTTTACCCAAAGTACCTGTAATGATATCGATTCTATTCATTACGTCACAAAATTCATGAGTTCCACGACCATTTTCTCCGACAAACCCCACAGCATGAGAGTCATCAACCATGACTAATGCATCATATTTATCAGCAAGATCACAGATACCTTGTAAATTGGCGATAACACCATCCATAGAGAAAACGCCGTCAGTTGCAATGAGTATATGACGTACATTTGCCGCTCTAGCTGCTTGTAACTGCGCTTCTAAATCTTGCATATTATTGTTTGTATAACGGAAGCGCTTAGCTTTACATAAACGGACGCCATCGATGATGGATGCATGATTTAACGCATCAGATATAATAGCATCTTCAGCTCCGAGTAACGTTTCAAATAAACCGGCATTGGCATCGAAGCAAGAAGAGTAAAGAATGGTATCTTCCATACCTAAAAAGTGGCTAAGGCTTGATTCTAGCTGTTTATGAATGTCTTGGGTTCCGCAAATAAAGCGTACGGAAGCCATGCCAAAACCATGGTCGTTAAGACCTTGTTTTGCAGCGTCAATAAGTTGGGGATGGTTGGCCAAACCGAGGTAATTGTTTGCACAGAAATTGAGAACTTGAGTACCATTAACTTCGATTGTTGTTTGTTGAGGAGAAACGATGACTCGCTCACTTTTAAATAAACCTTCAGCTTTAGTATCAGTAATTTGTTCACTAATTTGATTATAGAATGCGGTTTTAGTCATTATTATTCTCCTTCGAGAGCATGAGTGCTGATCTAAACGTGGCGACATTTTAGCGGGAAAGTGATCTGCTCTACAGCTTTATTTTAGTGAATTATTTAGTTTAGGAAATGAAGGCTCTTTGGATGACTAAATTTAATCAAGCGAAGGGGAGCAATGTGCAGTATATTCCCCCGATCCATTTTCCTGTATTATTTGACTAAAAGCGCAATGAGTCGGGGAGGAGAAGTTTATTCTTTTATTTCATCTTCTGGTTGGATAGATGAGGTAACTTGTTCTTGATAATGCTCTTTTAATTTATCGAAAGTTGTGATCGAATTAGGGGCTGCATAGGTTTTTAAAATAAGTAAAACCCGTAGTACTCCTTCATATAAGGATGCTTTACTAATGGAGCCGATAGGTGATTTTGATTGGGTTAATTTGTAACTTACCCAAAAACTGGTCATTAATTTAAGGGTATCCGCAAGAGGGGCTATTTCACTTTCATCAATAATCAATACACCATCATCTTTAAGCTGTGCAATGATGTAATTTGAGCGACTGAGCACCTGCTCTTGGGTTTGTCGATAGCGGACTTTTAGTACTTCATCACGACTGAGAATATCGGCCAAGTTGTTATAAAGAAATCGATAATTCCAAAGAATATTAAATAAAGTATCGAAATAGTTGAGCAATAACTCGCTGTTAACTTCTTGAGTGAGATAGGGCTTGAAATCTTTAATAATATCAGATTCATATAGTGTAAATATAGACCGGATAATGTCTTCTTTATTACGAAAATGGTAGTAAAGGTTACCAGGACTCATATTTAAATGGGCTGAAATATGATTGGTACTGATATTTCTTTCGCCATGCTTATTGAATAGCTCTAAGCTTGCCTGAACGATTTTATCACGGGTTTTCATGCAAATTCCTAATAAATTAAACATTAACATACCTGAAACACTAAGGCAGAACGGCTTGTTGATAAGGTATGTTGTTTGTCACAATCATAATATATAATGGGATTAAGGTATTTAATTATTTATTTTTTTTACGTTAATTCATTCCATTATACCGTGGGTTTCTAGACTTAATTTGTTCGACATTTCTTGAGAATGATAGTATTCGGCCGTTTTTTCAAATATTTCTTCAGTCCCAGGAGCTGCGTACCTTTGCATTAATAGTAAGACCCTTAGTATGCCTTCATATAAAGAGCCTTTGCTGATTGAACCAATAGGGGATAACGATTGGGTAAATTTATAACTTATCCAAAAATTAGCCACCATAATGATCGTGTCGACAAGCGGTTCTATTTCTTCTTCGTGAATGTTTAAAATTCCATCTTGTTGCAATTGAATATAGTTCTGACACAATTGCTGTGCCCATTGTTTTTGAGAGAGTTGAAAATTGGTCTTAAGAGATTCATCTCGGCTTAGGATATCGGCTAAGTTATTGTACATGAATCGATATTCCCATAGGGTATCAAATAAGGCATCAAAATAACTGATAAAGAGTTCAGCATCGACAATTTCTGCGATATAAGGTTGAAAATGTTCTTGAAGCTGTTGCTCGTAGAGGTTAAAAATACAGCGGATAATTTCTTCTTTATTTCTAAAATGATAATAAAGGTTACCTGGGCTGATATTAAGATGGGCGGCAATGTGATTAGTGGTGATATTGCGTTCACCATGTTTATTGAACAGTTCCCAACTGGCTTGAATGATGCGTTCTCGAGTTTTCATTTTGACTCCAACTTTAGAGATTGATCGTATCCTTTTTATTTTTTTGATGGTTGCAGGTTAAATAATAGACGTTTTTTGGTGGAATGTAGATGTGGTAATTGAAAGCAGTTGTAAATAAAAGATTTGCTAATTACAAATAGTGTTTTATATCAATAGTATTGAACTGATTTTTTGAGTTTATCGTTTTAACTTTTTGTTTTTAAATCGACTGTTTTGTGTCTGTTTTATCGAATTTGAGTTTGATAGAGCTGTGTCGGTTGAAATGATCTATGCTGTGCCTTTATTTTATAAAAAGATATTATGTTACTCTTACTAGTCACGCGACTGAATTCATTATTTTTAAAGCGAATATGTTCAAATAGTGTGGCTAGATCTATCATTGTTTATTTTCAGCATGAGTGACTTATTCTATGGCTCGTTTTTTGTATTCTTTACTTTTATATTGCTTATTTCCGCTAGTGATTGTGTATTTAATGGTTCGATCTTTTAAGAGTAAAGATTACCGTAAACGATGGGATGAGCGCTTTGGGATGAAAGGACTTCGTCAAACAGACTTACTTATTCATAGTGTTTCAATGGGAGAGACATTAGCCGCCTTACCTTTAATTCGTCAACTTCAGCAAGATTATCCTGAATTAAGCATTACCGTCACTACGACAAGTCCAACAGGGTCAGCTGAAGTGATCAAAGGCTTGGGTGATACTGTTCAACATTGCTATTTACCTTTTGATTTTTCAGTGTGTATCCATCGGTTCCTTAAGCAAATAAAACCTCAGTATCTTATTATTATGGAAACAGAGCTATGGCCCAATTTGGTGCATTTTGCCTCAAAAATGAATACGAAGCTGATGTTGGCCAATGCAAGGTTATCGGAAAAATCGGCTACACAGTATCGAAAGCGTATTAAATTGACGTTACCTATGTTGGATAAGTTAGATTTAATCGTCACTCAATCTGACTTAATTAGCGAACGCTTTGTTGAGTTAGGCGTAGAGGGTCGCAAGGTACATGTTTGTGGTAGTTTGAAATTTGATTTGCAGATTGCAGCTCAACAGCAAAAAGCAGCGGATGATTTACGGCAAATCTTGACGTTAGAGGAACGCTTCATTTGGGTGGCGGGAAGCGTGCACCCAGGTGAATTTGATGACATTATTAATGCTCATAAGCAATTATTGTTAGTTCAACCTAACGCACTCTTGATTATGGTACCTAGGCACCCAGAGCAATTTAATGCAGCAGCTGCAGCTATTAAAACAAGTCAGTTGGATGGTATACGGCGTAGTATGCAGGCTGAAGTTGAAACAAAGACCCAAGTGCTATTGGGTGATACCATGGGTGAGTTATTATCTTTCTACGGCGTCGCAGATCAAGCTTTTGTTGGTGGGACTTTAATTGAAAATGGCGGTCACAATCCGTTAGAGCCAGCGGCTTTAGGATTACCTGTTTTATTGGGGCCTCACTATTGGGATTTTGCTGAAATCGCTGATTTATTAAATGAGGCTGGTGCACTTCGGTTTATTGATTCAGCTGAAAGTTTATCGGCAGCGTTAATCGATTATCTTTCAAAAGGTGTTAATTATCAGCAAGCCAGTGCTGCCGCTTTAGAGGTGGTTGCACAAAATAAGGGCGCGTTAGATAAGCATTTGCAGCTGATTAAGGCCATTATGTCGTCATGATGGCAGATATCGCACTATTGTTTTATCGATTGATAACCTTGCTGTAATTGCTGCCAGTTATTTAGGGTGAAAGCAAGCTTAGAGGATTTAGCCTTTTCTTTATTAAAGGATCTGAGAAGACGTTTTAGATTGGCTTGTTTCCAGCTTGAGTGGGGTTTTTTAATTTCTCCTCTGTCAAAATCGATAAGGTAGAATTTATTTTTGTCTAAGAGAATGTTTTTTGCGTTCAGATCGGCATGATAAACACCGCGTTGATGAAATTGGGCAATGCATAGCCCTAAAGCGAACCATTCTTCTTGGGTCATGGAGGCTCTATCGAGTCGAGCTAATAGATCTTCAGCATCATTGATGCGTTCAATAATGAGATCGGCGCGATAATATAGTCCTTGTCGAATAATATTAGCGGCTATGGGTTTAGGTACCGCAAATTTTTCGCGATAAAGAATATTGAGTAAATTAAATTCAGCCATCGCACGCGTTCTTTTGAGGCCACAAAATAAATATCGATCTCTGCTTATTTTTTCGATGAGGCCACCACGATAATAATGACGCAGGACCCAATTCTCGCCTAAGTGATGAATAAACCAAGTGGTATAACGGCCTTGAGAAGAACCGACTATCGCTTTATTCTCTCGCCAATATTCAATATTGAACCAATTTTTGGATGGATTTTCTGGGAGCCCGTCATTAAAGACAATGTAGCCAACATCGGTTTTTATTAATTGCATAAGGATTATTATTAGTGAAAGCGTGGTACCTGAGTGCATTCTACATTAAGATCGGCATATTGCGTTAAATAACCTGCGAATTTTATGAGTTTAAATTTAGATAAAGCAGAATCTTTATGTTTGTTACGTTTATCGGCTATTGGTGATGTGTGTCACGCTGTGGCTATGCTTCAGGCGATCCAGAGACGTTACCCTGATTTAATGATAACTTGGGTGATAGGCAAAGTTGAATACCAACTATTGAAATATTTACCTAACGTTGAATTTGTTATTTTTGATAAATCTCAAGGTTGGCGTAGCTATTTTCAATTGCGTGCCCAGTTAAGAAAACGAAAATTTGATGTGTTACTACACATGCAAGTGGCATTGAGAGCCACGTTAGCCTCTTTCGCTATTTCAGCCAAATTGCGAGTTGGTTTTGACAGTCAAAGGGCAAAAGAAGGGCAGTGGTTAGTGACTAATCATCGCATTGAAGCTCAAAAAGAGCCGCATGTGCTTGATGGCTTTATGGGGTTTGCAACCGCAGTCGGAGTGACGAATATTCAGCCTACATGGAATATTCCTATTTCGGAAGACGATGCGCTTTTTGCTAAAAAATTGATTGGTCAGGATAAGATTTTTATTATTTGTCCTTCAGCGAGTAAGGCAGAACGAAATTGGCTAGCGGCCCGTTATGCAGCGATTGCAGAGCATGCGGTAAATAAAGGTTTTCGTGTTTTTATTTGCGGGGGGCCAGCGCCTTTGGAGAAAGCGTTAGCGCATGAGATTGAGCAACTTTCGCATGTGGAGATAGAAAATTATGTGGGTAAAACCTCATTAACGCAATTATTAGGTTTATTAAAATGGGCTAAGTTGGTATTAGCACCAGATACTGGGCCTGCTCATATGGCGGTGACGCAGCAAACACCCGTTATCGGTTTATATGCGCATTCAAACCCTAATCGAACGGGCCCCTATCTTTATCTTGACCATGTGATAAATGCTTATGAGAAGGCTATAAATGTGCAACAATTAGGACCTGTCGCGTGGGGAGCTCGTGCTAAAGGAGAGCATTTAATGGAAATGATAACCGTGGCAGAGGTGATCCAGTACATGGATGCTTTAATTTATGATCTGGCTCTATGACGGGTTTACATCTTTTTATTTTACTCAAGGACTAAGAGTGCATCATGAATATTTCAACTCCTAAGCTATTGTTTATACCAGTTTCTTCGGCTGAAGGGATGGGCGAGTATATGCGTTCTTTAATTATTGCAGATGAAGTGAAGCGACGTAGGCCCGATGCTCATATTTGCTTCATTTTGAGTCGGCATGCTCCCTATGCAAGTACATGTCATCATCCTGTTAAGTTGATTGATGACACTCCGACTAAACGTGTTAAAGAAGTTAATCTGTTAATGTCTGATTTTTTACCTGATGTGGTTTTATTTGATGCGTCAGGTAGACGGTCTCAATTAGAGCATGCCCAACAATTGGGGGCTAAAGTGATCTTTTTGAGCCAACATAAGCGAAAACGTAGTCGAGGAATGAGAATTCGTCGTGCGATAATGACTGATAGTCATTGGGTTGTTCAGCCTAAATTTATGATCAGTCCGATAAACTGGTTTGATAAGCTTAAGCTAAAGTTGATTAATCGTATGGAACCGATAGTGACGGGACCCATTTTTATTAATCCCAATAAAACAAAGAAAAATGAACAGCTTAGTAAATATCAGTTGATTGAAAATGAGTACCTTATTTTTAATGCAGGTTCTGGCGGGCATCAATTAAACAAGGGATATGCGGCTGATGAACTGGCGTTGGCTGCAAAGCAAATTTACGCACAAACACAATTGCCTTGTTTAATGGTTTTCGGGGATAACTATCCTAAAAAATTACCTTGTTATGAGGGGGTTATTAGCGTTAAAAGTATGCAGCATGGGGATTTTATTAATTTGTTGAGTGCGGCTAAAGCGGCGGTATTAAGTGGTGGTGATACGTTATTACAGGCTATAGCATTAAAAAAGCCAGTATTGACCGTTGCAGTATCAAAAGATCAACACTATCGATTGAATGTTTGTAAGGTTCATGATTTAGCTGTGGCGAGTGAGTGTAATGTAGAAAGTATTGTAGATGGAACGATAAGGTTAATAAAGGTCGAGAGATTGAACAAACAACATCAATCTTTGTCTTTATGTGAGTGCGTTAATGGGCTAGATATCGGCCTAAAAGAAATAGAGCGTTTATTAGGTGAGAAGTTGGGGACGACATGATGCGTATTGCAATAGCTATTGATCATTTAGTGGGTGGTGGAGCAGAGAAAGTTATGCTGACCTTAGCGCAAGAGTTTGTCGCTATGGGTCATGAAGTACATTTTTTGGTGATGAAAGATAATGTGGACTATGAAGTGCCTAGATCGGTGAGTCTGCATGTGTGTTTTGCAGGGAAAGATCGTCAATTATTGCGCCATTTACGCTTAGGAAAAGCCGTTAAGCATTTAAAAGCCAGAATACAAAATATTGAGTCGAATGTCGGCGAATTTGGTTTATTCATATCTAATTTAGACTTAACAAATTATCTTATGGTCAAAGCGCACGTTCGCTCCTTATGTGTTGTCGTGCATGCCTCCGTTGAAGAAGAGTTGCGGCGTCACGCAAAAATGGGGCCTTTTGCGTACTTTAAAAAGTTAAGGGCCAAGAAAGTGTTAAATGGTCAGGTGTTAATCACAGTGTCTAAAGGCATCGCTGACGAAATTGTGGCGAAGAAACGTATTCATCCGGCTTCTTTACAGACCATTTACAATCCTTTTGAATTTGACACGATCACTGCACTTGCCCAAGAGCAACAGAATGAATTACCGAAAGAAGATTATTTAATTCATATTGGTCGTTTTGTAAAACAAAAAAGGCATGATGTGTTATTTGCTGCTATCGCTCAAATGAAACAACCGATAAAAGTAGTGGTATTGTGTCATAAACCGCATAAAGCGAGAAAACTCGCGCGCAAATTGAACGTTGAAGATAGAGTCATCATTAGAGGATTTGAAATTAATCCTTTTCCTTGGATAAAGCAGGCAAAGGGGTTGGTATTAAATTCAGATTTTGAAGGGTTTGGTATGGTACTTGTCGAAGCTTTAATCTGTGGCACACCTGTCGTCAGTACCGATTGTCCCCATGGACCGAAAGAAATTTTAACGGGAAGTTTAGCCGATTTCTTAGTGCCACGTAGAAACCCTGTATTATTGGCGCAAAAATTAGATAAAGTGGTATTGTCGCCGCCTGATCTGACTCATATAGAGATATTATCTAAAGTTAAAGCGAGTGAGATTGCCAAGCAGTATCTCGAGTTCGCTAACTAGTTATGGTTGAGTAAAAAGGATATGGATGAAAAACGATGGAGCGTTAAAGCCAACTTGTTATTGAGTATGATCAAAGATTGAGTGCAAAGGAGAGGGTTTTGGGACAAGGTAAAAAGCGTTATCTTTTTTATATAGCGCAGAATTATTCATATGCTATTTTGAGACCATTACAAGACGTTAGCTTAAAGCGTGGAGACGAAGTGTGCTGGTTTTTAGAAGGCAACGAGGTCGATCCCGCATTTATAATGGCTTCAGAGCGGCGTTTAAATACGATTGATGAGGTAAAGCGCTGGAAGCCTGATGCGGTATTTGTGCCTGGTAATCTTGTGCCCTATTTTATTCCTGGTATTAAAATTTGTGTTTTTCATGGCTTTAATGCGGGAAAAATGTTTCGTAACGGTACAGATAGTCATTTTAAAATTCGTTCTTGTTTTGATTTATATTGTACGCAGGGACCCGCCACAACGTTTACTTTTACCTATTTAGCAAATAAATCAGGTACTTGTAAGGTAGTCGAAACAGGTTGGTCAGCATTGGATCCTATGTTTCAATCAGAACGAGATAATCCGTATAAAAATGAAGAAGATAAGCGTCCAACGGTATTATTGTGTTCAACCTTTTCAAGACGCTTCTCTTGTGCATCGACCATATTTGAACAAATTAAGACATTATCGATGAAAGAGGATTATCGTTGGTTAATCCAATTTCACCCTAAAATGGATCAACAGGTCATTGATAAATACAAATCTCTTGAGAATGATAATCTAACTTTTGTTGAAACTGATGATGTATTACCAGTGCTTCAAGCGGCAGATGTGATGCTTTGTGATACTTCGTCAGTAATGATTATGTTTCTTTTGCAAGGAAAACCTGTTGTGGCTTTTAATAACAGTACACAGAGTGATTACCTTGTTCATATCAATGATGTCAGTGAAATAGAGGCAGCCTTAAAACAGGCTTTACTCCGCCCCAATGAATTGATGCTTAATATTGAACGTTATTGTACTGATATGCATCCTAAAAGAGATGGGTTATCGAGTCAAAGGGTGCTCAATGCTGCTGATGATTTGATAGAGAAAGGGGTGACTGACTTAAAGGCTAAGCCATTGAATTTTATTCGTCACTTTAAAATGAGGAAAAAACTAAAATATTGGAAGTTATAGCGTTTAGATTGATGATGGAAAAAAGGCCATATTCTCTAGAATATGGCCTTTTTTGAGTTTAAAATACACAGCTTCAGGAATAATTTTGAAAGATCAGGCTCTCAGATAGTGACCATTATTTCTCACATAGAGCCAAATATTGATTGGCGATGTAATCACTCTTCACTTTTTCTAGGATCACTGCTTGACTGACGTCAGGTAGTGACTGCAAACAGACAAGCGCTTTTTCTGCTAGCAATTTGGGTTCTCTGCGTGGCACTAAATATTGGCTAAGCTTACCGGTTAATATTTCGTTAGGCCCGTGTGGGCAATCAGTGCTCACAACTGGGGTTTTACAAATAAGAGATTCTATTAATACTGTAGGTAGTCCTTCAAAGTCGGAGCTGAGTAGCATAATTTGAGCGCGGGCAATCCATGCATATGGATTTTCTTGGAATCCAGGTGTGATGATCCGGTCGGCGACTCCGTACTTTTCAGCCAGTTTTAGCGCGCGTTTAGGTCGATTAGTTAATAGTACTAATTTGGGGGCATTGGGCATCAACTTGATAGTTTGAAAAAGAATATCGAGGCGTTTTTGACGTGTGACACGACCAATATGGATCATATAAGGCTCTACTGGTATTTCATCAATTTCCAGTTTTGACTTGGCTAGGATAGTGTCAATCTTGAATGGATTGTAAATTGCTTGGACACTTTTGGGTTTTAACCAAGTCGTGTTTTTAAGTTCATCAGCAATGCCATTGGAAACCGTAATGATATTTTTTCCAATGAGGGCTTTCGCTTTTTTCCAGCGTCTAAAAAAATGAAAAGGTCCCCGTTTGAGCTCCATAAGCAGTTCTTGCTTAAGAGCGCAATGACAGAAATAGTAACAAGGGGTGAAGTCACATCCACTCACGATAAGATCGCAATCAGTAGAGTTGCTTAAGAATAGAGAGAATGGGCCTGTTATTTTTTCTTGTTCTCTCACATAGTGCTGTAATTTGGTTTGTTGGCTTTTTAGTGACAGATTATTTTCATCAAAAACATAATGAATGTTTACATTCGTGGGGGGAATGAAATCTCCACCTGGATTAAAGATAAATAAATGAACTTCCTGCCCTGCTTCTTGTAATATTTCAGCTTGAGTGAGGGCTATTTTAACGGTTCCATTTGCAAACAGGTTATAGCAGAAAATGGCTATTCTTTTCATTCAAATGCTCTTGATTATCAGTAAATATCGAGTGGTTGATGGTATATCTAAGCGACTGAAGCGAGTCTTTTTCAGTCAAAGAATATGCTGCATCTTACCGCGTTATTTTCTGAAAAGTTAGTGCCTAACGTATCTATTTAGGACATTGTTACAGTCTCTAGTGGTGAAAATGACATTAAAAGGGACTTGATAATTTATTAAGAGTGATTTCATCGTTATTTTAATAGGACTTTATAGGCATTTGGTTGAATCATTAATGGGATTAATTGTTATCAATAAATAAGCGGTATTTTCAACATGTAATTATTTAAATTTTGTCATTAATTCAACATGGAAAGCTTATTTTTCATACATTAAATTATGTTTAGTTGTTATTTGCATATGTTTCTATGTTTGATGGATTGCTTGACTAAGATTTACATTGTGTTTTTCAATAGTAATTTTTGTTTTTTTAATTTGATTTGTGTATTTAAAACGTTTTTCTAGTGTTTGTTTTTAGTTGATATTTGGACTTGGTGGTTTTCTGGAGGCGGATATTTTTGCGTGCTATCCCTGAGTTTATTAATATTTGAGTATAATGTCACATCAGTAAG
This sequence comes from Shewanella surugensis, assembly GCF_023284005.1. GTDB lineage: Bacteria > Pseudomonadota > Gammaproteobacteria > Enterobacterales > Shewanellaceae > Shewanella > Shewanella surugensis. Next base: position 26,330 of record NZ_JAKIKS010000023.1, on the reverse strand, counting down.
AATATTCTTTGTTTGGGCGCCATCATGAATCGCACTAAAAAAATTACTCAGAAATTTATGAGTAAAACTCGAAAAGCAAATGCTAAGCTTAATGGGCGCAGAAAAACGCCCTATATCGCCAAAGCGGGTAGGGTGGCGATGGATGTGAATGCTGAGCCAGTGGAAGTGTGTTTAGATGATGGTAGTGCGTAAAGTGTACAGTATTTTGTTTTTTGTCACTGGATTTTTTTAATCAGAACGGTCGGTTTTTCATTGCAATAAGGCTCTGTTGACCTTTGGTGATGATTTGTTGCAGTCACAAATACTGCCTGAAGGGATCGATTAAAAGTGTTTTTTCTTTGTTGTAGGGGATTGACTTAGAATGACTAGGCCTCATACCCTACGTCGCGATTAAAACGCTTTTATCTTGGATATAATGTAATCTCGACAGATAAACAGGTCCTAGTACAGCATCCATTTTTAATCGAGTTTTTATATCGAAAAAGAATTAACCATTATTAACTTAGTGAGATAAATATTAGCATCATTATTCATCACTATTTTTAAGAGTAGGAGCAACATGAATACGGTATATTTTATAGGTGAACTAGAATCATTCTTAATTGCAATTCTAGTATTATTCATTGGACATGCAGTGAATCGCAATGTCAGTTGCTTTAGAAAATATAATATTCCTGAACCCGTTGTCGGCGGTTTAGTGATTGCTGCGATTATTACCATATTACATTTAAATCGTATAGATTTAGAATTTTCTTTACCCATGAAAAACACGTTAATGTTAATGTTTTTCAGTACGGTAGGTTTAGCTGCAAGCTATAAATTATTGTTGAAAGGGGGATTGAAAGTTGTCCTTTTTCTAGCGATAGCATCAGCTTTTTTAATTATTCAAAATGTAGTAGGCGTCAGCCTAGCTAAAGTTTTAGGCTTGGATTCATTATTGGGCTTGATTGCGGGTTCGATAACGTTATCCGGTGGTGCGGGAACGGGCGCTGCTTGGTCACAAACGTTTGCAGAACAATATGGCTTAAATACCTTAGAGCTTGCCATGGCTGCTGCGACATTTGGTTTGGTTATGGGCGGTATTATTGGTGGCCCTGTTGCACAGCGCTTGATTGATAAAAATAATTTAAAGTCTGCTTTTGGGACGGGCACACATCATCATATCGATAACCCTGATATGGTGACTTTTGATCCCTTAGAAGAAGATAAAGTGACTGCGAAAAGCATCACTGAAACATTATTTATTCTATTGTTTTGTGTGGCGGGCGCTCATTGGATTGATCAATTAGTGGATAGTCTGCACATCAGTTGGTTACAGATCCCAGATTTTGTTTATGCACTATTTTTAGGAGTGGCAATCACCAATATCAGTGAGTTCATTAAAGGCTATCAAATTAATAAAGAATGTGTGGATGTATTGGGCACCGTTACTTTATCACTCTTTCTTGCTATGGCGCTGATGAGCTTAAAGCTTTGGGCTATTTTAGATTTAGCCGTTCCATTACTGATCATCTTACTGGTTCAAACTATAGTATTAGCCTTGTTTGCTTACTTTGTCACCTTTAAAGTGATGGGGTCGACCTATGACGCAGCTGTCATGGCGGGTGGTCATTGTGGTTTTGGCTTAGGTGCGACGCCTACTGCAGTGCTGAATATGGGTGCTCTAGTGACGAGAAATGGCCCCTCTCCTCAGGCTTTTTTAGTGGTTCCTATTGTAGGTGCATTCTTTATTGATATTGTTAATTTAATTGTATTACAAGGCTTTATTTCTTTTATTCATTAAATAAAGATGTGAAAAAGTGGAGAGAGTCTCTTTATGTCACATTGATATCCGTTAGGGATAAATGAAAATCTAAGTGTCTTGGTCTTGGTCAAGACACTTTTTTAATAAATAGACTTAAGTCCGCTTTGCTTGGGTATATACTCAAGCTCATTGAAAACATGCGCTTTCAATGAGTTTGAGTATTAGCTAATCGGTTGGATGATCCCGTCTGAAGAGCGTCCATTCTTCAATGACTTTGCCTCCTGGAAGTGTACAGTATCCAACTTGTCCAGTTTTCTCCGTTTTAATGTCTAACGAACCGCCTAAGGAAACACAGTATTGGGAAGCTGGATTTTTTAGTCCTAATTTTTCAGGCTGTTTTTCAGGTGCTTTTTCAGGAGAGCAGCCAGCTAAGGCTGCGACTGAAAAAATAATAGAAGCTATACCAATAATTTTACGCATAATCGATCCTTAAAATGTAGATTGACGATAAGAATAGACAATACATTCTGAAAAAGATTGTCTATTTACACGTTATTAACGGTTTTTATTTGACAAGGCTTTGTCGTAATCGATGATGGTCTTTTTATAAAGTGCTAATAATTGTTTACTTTGGACGCTTGCGCCAACTTGATGTGAACGCCTGGGTGACCAAGGATCATTCATATACTGTTGTTGGTCGAACTTTTGTATCGTATGCCCTATGGCTGGACCGGATGTGATCGCATTAATAGGGCCTTCACGAAAAGTGAATAGAGAGGGAGAGATGACATAGGCAATGGCTGAAGGATCGTGTACATGACAGGAATGAGATCCCGTTATTTGTGCATAAAATTCTAAATAATATTGACTAATATCCCAAATAAATTGACCGACTTCTTGAGTGCTGTCTTTGATATCAGTGAGGTATTGCTCGGTAAAAAGACTCTCTTTTGTGACATCAAGGCCTATAACGGTTACTGGCCAGTCGGCAGCAAAAACAAGATCGGCGGCTTGGGGATCGGCATGGATATTGGCTTCGGCATAGGGAGTCACATTACCGCGGTGTTCATTCATCCCAAAAGCGGCGCCCATGATAACGACTTCTTTGACCAAAGCTGTTATCTCAGGTGAATCTTGTAAGGCGAGGGCTAAATTGGTTAGTGGTCCAACGGCAACAAGGGTGATTTCTCCTGGCTCTGCTTTAACGGCATCGATAATATATTGAGCTGCGGAGCGTGAATCGATACTGGCGTTGGTTTGTTTAGCGACTTTGATATAACCAAAACCTGTTTCTCCATGAACTTTTATCACTGGGGCTTTCGGAATACCAGACAGAGGCAGGCTGGCTCCTTTTACCACATCAGCAGCTAGTTGATACTTTTCTTTTAGGTACAAAGCATTATTTATTGCATTATCAATATCAGTATTACCATAGACTGTAGTGAGTGCTTTGAGCTCGAGATCAGGACTTGCCTCGGCAAAAATGATAGCCATAGCATCATCGATACCCGGATCGGTGTCTAAAATAATTTTTTTAGTCATTTTTATGTACTTCAAATAAATGGGCGATAATCCATTGTGGGATATTGAGTACTAAAAGGCTATGTGTATGGTTGATTTTTGTTGGTTTACACTTGGTTCTTATATTCAAATCCCTTACCCTTTAAGGATACGAACTTTTAATCAGGATGCCGATATGGCGAATATTTTGCTTGTGGCTAATTTAAATTGCGATCGTGTATTGCAATTGCCGGCAGCACTTCATACTGGCGGCCGATTTTATTACCAGGAACAAGGTATACGCTTAGGAGGCGGGGGGGCCAATACAGGGATCGGCTTAGTTTGGGCCGAACATTGTGTTCAATTGGTGAGTCAAGTCGGTAATGATGACAAAGGTGATTGGCTATTAAAAGAGGCCATTTCTCATGGCGTGGATTGTCATCAGGTCCAGCGTCACGGTGGAATGACTTGTGAAATGTTACTGATGATGGCGCCTGACGGAGAGAGGACTATTTTACGTCCAATGCGCGTTCCGTTGACATTACCGATTATGCCTGACTGGAAAAACATTGATGTGTTGTATGTCAATTCATCGGCTGAAGGGCTAGGTCAATGGACAGCCGAAGCGATGATAGATTGTTTAGTCGTGACTCAGCTGGCGAAAGATAATAGAAGGCGTGATGCCCATGTGTTGATCACATCTGAAAGTGATTTTAAAGGACGTTGTCAGCAATCACCTTGGCTATTCGCTCGTGACATTGCGGGCATGCAGTTACAGTATTTTATTGTCACTGATGGTGGCTTAGGCGCAAAACTGTACACTCCAACGGGCATGATTCAGGTGAGTGCAAGACAGGCCAAGGTTTGTGATACGACAGGAGCTGGAGATGCTTATGCTGCGGGGTTAATTCATGGTTTAACTAAGGGGGACAACATAGATACAGCCATGCAAGAAGCAGCAATCTGGTCCACTTTTAGTGTAGCATCCCAGACATCAATTCCTGGTGTTGGTTTGAAACAGTACTTGCAGAATGAAGGGACTTTAGGATATTAGCTTTTTATTGTATTTTTGAATGGGGAGAAGTTTATCAATGGAAGATAAGGTGTTAATACAGCGTTTATCGGGTTTATATCAAGGTGAGTCTATTCAATCTCTGTCAGGGGTTAGCACTGGAATGGGGCATAAAATTCGAGTTGATTCATTAGAGGTGCAACTTGATAGAATCGTTGGAGATGAGCAAGCGGATAAACGCTTCCATGGTGGCGAGGATAGAGTGGTACATCATTATCCGAGAGAACATTATAGCTATTTTAGACGTATGCAACTCTTTAATAGAGTTGAAGATAGCCCTCAAATGGGCGAAAATATTAGTTCGGTAGGCTTAGATGAAAACCAAATTAATATTGGCGATATTATTCGCATTGGGAGCACTATTTTACAAGTTTCACAGCCTAGATCCCCTTGCTTTAAAGTTAATTTGCAATTTGGTAGCAGAGAATTGGCGCTTGCTATGCAAACGAGTCAACGTTGCGGCTGGTTATATCGAGTGATCACCCCCGGAATGATCTTGGAGTCTGACGCGCTTGTTCTACAAGAAAGAATATCGGATATTAGTGTTGCAGAAGCGATTAAACTGTATTTTGCTCAGGAGTTCAATGCGCAAGGTTATCAGCAGCTAGCCACTTGTACAGGACTTGCCCATAGCTGGAAAAAAAGTGTAGAAAAAAGATTATCCACGGGCGTTATTGAAAATTGGCAGATGCGTTTATACGGCAGCTAATGAATAGAATGGCATGGCGGTAAATGACAGGCCATTCTTTTTATTTTTATCGTTTACATATTGGGGTAGTTGGGACCGCCGCCCCCTTCAGGGGTGACCCAAGTGATATTTTGACTTGGATCTTTGATGTCACACGTTTTGCAATGAATACAATTTTGACCGTTAATGACAAATTTGTCTTCTCCCTGCTCTTGCACGACTTCATACACGCCTGCCGGACAATAACGCTGAGCGGGTTCATCAAATTTCACTAAATTGATGTTGATAGGGATGTTCGGATCATTCAATTTTAAATGGCAAGGCTGATCTTCTTCGTGATAAGTATTTGATAAATAAACTGAAGATGATTTATCGAAACTCAGCTTCCCATCTGGTTTAGGGTAGTCGATTTTATTGTAAGCATTGGATGGTGCCATTTGAGCATAATCAGGTGTTTGATCTTTCAGCGTGATAGGACAGCGTCCGCCAAACCAGTTTTGATCGATATAGTTAAAGGCACCGCCTAACAAAGTCCCAAACTTATGCATGGCAGGACCAAAGTTACGAGAACGATATAGTTCATCTTTAAGCCAGCTTTCTTCAAACCGTTCTTGATAACTGTTTAAGTCTTTTCCTGCTTCAACTCCCGCCATGAAGGCTCTTGCTAATGTCTCAGCGGCCAATATGCCACTTTTCATTGCGGTATGGGTGCCTTTGATTTTGGCAAAATTCAGGGTACCCGCATTACAACCGATAATGAGGCCACCTGGAAAGCTCATTTTAGGCAGTGAATTCAGGCCTCCTTTAGTAATGGCACGCGCGCCATAAGCGGTACGTTCTCCATTTTGCAATGTTTGGGCGATAATGGGATGGGTTTTATAGCGTTGAAACTCATCAAATGGACTGAGGTGTGGATTTTTATAGTTAAGATCGACGATTAAACCCACAGCGACTTGATTATCTTCTAAATGATAGAGAAATCCACCGCCTGATGAACCTTCAGTTAACGGCCAGCCAGCAGTATGTACGACCTTGCCTAATTGATGCTGATCGGCAGGGATTTTCCACATTTCTTTAAAGCCTAGTCCATAATGTTGTGGCGTTTTATTTTTATCTAATTGGTACTTGTTAATCAGTTCTTTGCCTAAATGGCCTCGGCAACCTTCACTGAATACGGTGTATTTGGCATGCAGTTCCATTCCCGGTTCATAGCTGTCTTTAGGTTCACCATCGGCCCCCATTCCCATATCACCAATAATGATCCCTTTAACACTGCCATCCTCATTATAGAGTAACTGACTCGCAGGGAATCCTGGGAATATCTCGACACCTAAATTTTCGGCTTGCTCAGCTAACCAGCGACAGAGGTTTCCTAGGCTAATTATGTAGTTGCCTTTATTGTGCATGGTCTTAGGAATTATGGCATTGGGAAGCAGTTTTGATTTGTCAGCGGATTTTAGCAGGTGAATTTCGTCACTCGTTACGGCTGTGTTTAAGGGCGCATTCATTTCGTGCCAATTTGCAAACAGTTCTTCTAACACATCGGATTCAAAAATGGCCCCTGACAAAATGTGAGCGCCGACTTCTGAGCCTTTTTCGACCACACAAATTGAAATGTCTTGGCCACAATCTTTAGATATTTGCATTAATCGACATGCTGTCGCTAATCCCGAAGGTCCAGCTCCGACTATGACAACGTCAAATTCCATTGATTCACGTTCCATCAGTTCACCTCATCTTTACCTTTCCCCGATGGTTATCATTGGCATTTTTAGTGGTACCTGATATAAACGGGTGTTTTAATTTATAGGCTTACCTTACCTGAATTTTTAACTTCGGCACAGTCATTAAGGCATTTGAACCGAGAGCTTAGTGCATTATTATCTGTCTGCAAGTGTCAAAAAATCGCTACGCATGTTCATTATGGCATAATAAATACCCTTTTAACGCTAGGGTTGCAGGTCTGTTTCAGCCTATAATCAGCATAATGAAATTCCGCTTTTTTTATTTATTATGTGAGTTTTGGGAGGTTTATTTGTTTTGAAGATGATACAAATGTGTAGGAATGCTTCACTCACTTCCTTCCGGGAAAGGTCAAATGTCTCAATTACAAGATAATTTTGGTCGAAGATTCCATTATTTACGTTTATCAGTGACTGACGTGTGTAACTTTAAGTGTGGATACTGTTTACCTGACGGATATCAAAGTTCGGGTAAGCCACAGTTTTTAACCTTGAGTGAAATATCACATCTGGTGAGTGCTTTTTCGCAAGTTGGTACACAAAAAATTCGTATTACCGGTGGTGAGCCATCTTTGCGTCGAGATTTTACGGATATTATTCGTATAATTGCTGACAATCAAAAAATAACAACATTGGCGACGACGACTAATGGTGATCGTTTGGCTAAACATGCTAAGACTTGGTATGAGGCTGGGCTGAGAAATATCAATGTGTCAGTGGATAGTTTAGATCCGCGTTTATTTTATCAAATAACAGGGGAAAATAAGTTTCATCAAGTGATGCAAGGAATTGATACTGCATTAGAGGTGGGCTTTGATAGAGTTAAAATTAATGCTGTTTTACTTAAAGGTTTGAATGATCAAGCTTTACCCCAGTTTTTGAATTGGATTAAAACAACGCCGATTGATTTGAGGTTTATTGAACTCATGGAGACGGGATTGGGGAGTGATTATTTTCAACAACATCATGTGGCCGGACGTCAGATTAAAACATGGTTATTGCAGCAAGGCTGGCAATTGGATCCGGTTAATATTGCTGATGGCCCTGCCCAAAATTTTAGTCACCCTGACTATTTAGGCAGAATAGGCTTAATAATGCCTTATGAGAAGAACTTTTGTGCCAGTTGTAATCGTTTACGAGTGTCGGCGAAGGGGAAATTACATTTATGCTTGTTTACTGAGTATGGTGTGACGTTAAGGGACCTATTAGTTTCACCATTACAGCAAGCTGAATTGATTGCGCGATTACATGGGCAGCTAGTGACAAAAAAACAAACGCATTTTTTACACCAAGGTGTCACAGGGGTGACTCAACACTTAGCGTCTATTGGTGGTTAGTTTATATAGAGTATATTTGATTGTTGGTGATCAATTTTCTGCACTTTAAATGATGATAGACTCGACATGCTACCCAAAAAAACAAACTAAAACAGTAATACAGGTAAAGTGATAATGACGAAAAATCTCACGCATATCAATGCTGATGGTAATGCACATATGGTTGATGTAACTGAAAAAAAAATTACTCAACGAGAAGCCAGCGCACAGGCTTTTATTGAAATGTCACCTGAAACCCTGGCGATGATCATTGAGGGGCGTCATCATAAAGGCGATGTGTTTGCGACGGCGAGAATCGCGGGGATCCAGGCGGCAAAAAAGACATCTGACTTAATTCCATTATGTCACCCTTTAATGCTAACGAAAGTGGAAGTGAATATTGAAGCTGAGCCCGAAAAACAGCGAGTTAAGATCACTAGCTTATGTAAGTTGTCTGGAAAAACGGGGGTTGAAATGGAAGCATTGACGGCTGCTTCGATAGCGGTATTAACGATTTATGATATGTGTAAAGCAGTCCAAAAAGACATGGTGATTTCCCAGATACGTTTAGTGGAAAAAAAGGGCGGCAAGTCAGGTGATTTTAGCTTGGCATAAGCCTTCATTTTTCTTAATCTGATAATGAAGGATTTATATCATCTTATGGTGTTCAACAAACAAAGTATTCAGCATGAAGTAAATGACTCCATAGTGATTTTATCGGACTCATTATTTTTGTTTATATGCGATAATATTGCTAGTTCCTGTAAGCCTATACCCGTGATACTTCAAGATGCAGGATTCAGCTGGAATTAAAAGCCTTGTAGGCAAGGCTTGTAGCATATGACCTAGTGATTCTAAGTTAATGCTCAATAACGCAGAGTAAAAGGCTTTTAAACCAGCCTGTTAGGAGCAATTGAAACCAACCACTTCTGTGTTGCATGCTTTTAAACGGTGCCTGCATTCCCGCAATCATGCGCCTTAAATTGATTGGTTTTACTGGCTCTGAAAACATGCATCTTGAAGTATCACGGGTATGTAGCCCATTCACTAGTTCCAATGAAAACCCTTTTTTGATAAGGGATGGCCATCTATTTAGAGGTAATACTTCGATATGATCAATGTGTTATTTTTTGCTCAAGTTCGAGAACAATTAGAGTTAAGTAATTTGTTGGTTGCCGCGACTGAAGATCTACAGACGACGAATGATCTTCGTTTACATTTATCAAACAAGGGAGATAAGTGGGCTAATGCTCTCGCTTCTGATCGTTTATTGGTAGCGGTAAATCAAACGATAAGTCAGTGGGACGCATCGGTGCAAGATGGTGATGAAATTGCTTTTTTCCCGCCTGTGACGGGTGGTTAGGGTCAACAGGTCCTAGGATTATTTTTACATTGGAGCATAGTGATGATCCGAGTACAAATTGAGAGTTTCAGTTTAGCTGATGAATATCAATTACTTAATCAGGATAAAAGTGATGGTGCCATCGTTACTTTTGTTGGAAAGGTGAGAGATTTTAATGAGGGCAGCCAAGTGACTCAGTTAACGTTAGAGCATTATCCTGGTATGACTGAAGCAATATTGAGTCAAATTGAACAGGAAGCGCGTAGCCGTTGGCCATTAAATTATGTGCGGATTATACATAGAGTGGGTACATTAGCGTTAGGGGAGCAAATCGTTTTTATTGGTGTGACCAGTCAGCATCGAAAGGCCGCTTTTGATGCCTGTGAGTTTTTAATCGATTTCTTGAAAACCAAAGCGCCTTTTTGGAAGTTAGAAGCAAATGAAGCAAGTCAACGTTGGGTTGACGCAAAAGTCAGTGATGATCTTGCTGCTCATGAATGGAAACAAGAGTAACTAACATGAGGTGGACATTAGTGAGACAGTGTTTAAGTGTTATTTTATTATTTTGGTCTTTGTTCTTTACTGCCTTTTCAGCTCAGGCTACCCCTGTTATACCCCATAAAACGGATATTCCGTTAATTGCAGCGGCTTCCAGTATTAAATTTGCTTTGGATGATATTGTTAAGCAGTTTGAAGCCGATACAGGATTAAGTGTCAATGTGTCTTATGGTTCATCAGGCAATCTTGTTGCGCAAATTATGCATGGTGCCCCTTTTCAATTATTTCTGTCTGCAGATGAGTCTTATGTTGAACAACTTGCTAAAGTGCATTTAATAAAGGGAGAAGCGCAAGTTTATGCGATTGGAAAATTAGCGTTAGTTGCCCCCAAAAGCTCTCCTTTATTATTGGATAAAGCATTACTTGGGGTGAAAACATTATTGGCGTCGGGACAATTATATCGCTTTGCCATTGCTAATCCCAGGCACGCGCCTTATGGAGAGCGTGCTCAAGTGTTGCTTAATAGACTTGGGCTATGGGACAAAATCCAGCCTAGATTGGTATTAGGGGAAAATGTCTCACAGGCGGCTCAATTTGTTTTGACTGGTGCAGTGGAAGGTGGGATTGTTGCTTTGTCATTGGCTATTCGTCCTCAGTTTACCGAGAAAGTGAATTATTTAGTATTGCCCATGGATTTGTATCCCCCTTTAAAGCAGAGTATGGCCTTGCTTAACAAGGCCGATACGACGGCAGCATTATTTTACCAATATGTTTTATCATCTAAAACCCAGTCTATTTTCAAGCAATATGGCTTTGCTAAAATAGAGTCTCAATAATGGATTGGCAAGCATTATTACTCTCGATTAAATTGAGCGGTGTGACTGTGGTGATTCTAATTCCTTTCTCTGTATTTTTCAGTAGATTACTTGCTTACACTCCATTTAAAGGCAAGGCGTGGATTGAAGCCTTAGTCATGGTACCTTTGGTCTTACCTCCCACTGTTGTCGGTTACTATTTATTATCAGGGTTAGGCCAGCAATCTTGGCTTGGACAACAATTGGATCACTGGTTTGGTGTGCAATTAGTGTTTCATTTTTCTGGACTGGTCGTCGCTTCTCTTTTGGTTAATATCCCCTTTGCCATTCAACCGATTCAACGTGCATTTGAAGCCATACCTACAGAAGTTAGAGATGCGGCGGCTTGTTGCGGCATGAGCCGAACTAAAATCTTATTTAAAATAGAATTGCCTATGATTTGGCCTGGTATATTGATGGCGTTTGTTTTGTGCTTTTCCCATGTATTAGGTGAGTTTGGCGTGGTGTTAATGATGGGAGGCAATATTGCTGGTGAAACCAAAACGATTGCTATTGCCATTTATGATAGTGTGCAAGCATTTGATTTTGAAAGTGCAGGTTTAATGTCTATGCTACTGCTTTTATTTGCTATAAGCGTATTGGCGATGACGACGAGCCTATCTCGTCATATAGGAGCTGGAAGTCGACATGAAAATTGACTCTTTCAAAGGGCTCATTTGTCAAATTGAACAACAGAGCCCTATTCGATTGGTGGTGAATTTTGATTGTAAAGCGGGAGAGTTATTGGCTGTCGTAGGGTCTTCTGGCGGTGGTAAGTCGACGCTACTTAGGATGCTTGCTGGATTAAGCTTACCTCAAGTCGGTCATATTCAGTGTGGAGACCGGCTTTGGTATGATACGGCTTCACAAAAGAGTCTTTCTCCGGCTGAACGTCATGTTGGTTATGTCCCTCAACATTTTGGCTTATTTCCTCATTTAACGGCATTAGATAATATTCTTGCTGGTTTAGATCATGTTCCTAAGCAAGAGAGGATGTTGCGTGCGACTCAGTGGTTAGCAAAAATGAAACTTTCTCACTTAGGTTCAAGGCGGCCTAGGCATTTATCAGGTGGGCAGCAACAGCGGATAGCGCTTGCACGGGCATTGGTTAGAGAGCCTGAACTACTGTTATTAGATGAGCCTTTTTCTGCCGTCGATTGGGAGGCAAGAGAATTTTTATATGAAGCATTATTGAGTCTAAAAAGCAGTTTAAATATTCCCGTGGTGATGGTAACTCATGATCTGAAAGAGGCATTATTACTGGCAGATAAAATGATGTTGATGGATAACGGTTTCATGTTACAACAAGGTACTCCACATCAAATTTTGAGTCAGCCAAAATCAGAAATAGTGGCGAGACAAATGGGGCTGAGAAATATTTTTGATGGTATCGTCGATACCCATTCAGAACCATCGGGGTCGACTTGGTTAACATGGCAGGGAATGACGGTGGCTGTTCCTTATCAGCAGAGCCTTGAAGAAGGTATGAAGGTTCGCTGGACAATATCGAATCTGGGTATTGAGTTTGCAAATAATTTGCTTGTTAAGCAACAGGTTAATTGTTTTGTTGTGTGTATTGTTTCTTTAATCACAATGGGAGATATGATGCGTTTAACGGTAAGCTTGCAAGAAAATAATCAAAGGTTACATTTGGAACTCTCTATACAAGTTGTTAATCAATTAGCTTTAGTTCAAGGAGGGGAGACGATGATGATGTTAAATCCAAGTTTTATTCATGTTTTTTCTTCAAGTGATTGAAATAAAATGTTGAAGAGTGATAAACAGATGATCAAAGTTTAATCTGTCAGCCACCTCAAGATTATTAACTATTTTGTACTCTAGCCTATATTTAGGGAAGGGGCAGTAAAAATGACAAAAACATTGGCAGGCTCCATCATATTGACCTGTGTATTAACTTTGCCTGCAAATGCTGATAATAATCAGCCTGAAGTGAGGTTCAAATCGTCAGATAGTATTGTTAACAAAGGCGCATCAGTTACATTCTCCGGATACCTTGTTAAAAGTTTAGATGATGGGTCATACTTGTTTCGTGATAATGCTGGTGATGTCGAAGTTGAAATAAAGAACACGCTATGGCGCGATATGGAAGTATCGGATAACAATCAGGTGACATTAATTGGTCAGAAAGAGGACCGCTGGAAAGGCATTGAAATTGAAATTGACAGCGCTCGTCTGATTTAACAATAACGATTGTTTTATATGATAAAGAGCGGCATTCATCACGGAGGAACCATGGCTCGATGGCTAGTAGGTTTAATACTTTTTTCTGGGGCAGTTGCTGCAGAACCAGAGCTCTACCTATTACTTTCTCAGACAGAGAATCAACCTGTTATGGTTGTCATACGTAAGCTCGAAAATTTGCATTTGGGCGAAATTTCGGGTTTTGATGTTGAACAAAAAGAAGGTGAACTAGTCTATGATTTCCGCATTATTAACGCTAGCGCTAATAAAATATTGACCTATTCTTATCGTGCAAGTGATGGAAAGTTATTGGCGCAAGATTCTTATTTTTTTAATAGGAAAGAAAAAAGTGAATTGGTTGCAGTATTAGCATTAAAGAGCATTCAGATGACATTTTCTGAATTAGTGCAAAAAGCGAGTAAAAATAATCAAGGTTATTTGATTAAAGCGAGTATTGATAATGCATTAGGCATTAACTATTTAGAACTTGAATTTTTAACGCAAGAAGGTCAGCATCAGTTGGCATATAATATTAATAGTCAACGCTTATTACCTTTGCTGAAATGGGATTAACTATGAAAATACTGATAGTAGAAGATGATAGTACAACAATCGATTATGTCGTCAAAGGCTTTGCGGAACAAGGCTATAATATTGAAACAGCAACAGATGGGCATCAAGGTTTGTTACTTGCTACCAGTATGAAATATGACTTGATTATATTAGATCGTATGTTGCCTCAATTAGATGGTCTAAAAGTATTAGCGGCGTTACGTGCCACAGGTAGCCAGACTCCGGTATTGATTCTATCGGCATTAAGTCACGTTGATGAGCGAGTGAAAGGATTGCGTGCAGGTGGTGATGATTACATGACTAAACCATTTGCTTTTTCAGAGTTATTAGTGAGAGCTGAAAAACTCATGCAAAGAGGCGAGTTACAACCGACTAAAACAGATTTAGTCGTTGGACCGCTGACAATGGAATTGCTGACGCGTAAAGTATTGGTTGATGATAATGAACTTATGTTACAGCCAAAAGAATTCCAACTGCTAAAATATTTAATGGAGCATGCTGATCAGGTGATCAGTCGTACTCTCTTGTTTGAAGCAGTATGGGACTATCATTTTGACCCCCGTACCAATGTTATTGATGTGCATATAGCAAAACTTCGTAGAAAGCTCGAGGAGTTGGGCCATGGTGAACTCATCGAAACGGTTAGAGGCGCAGGTTATCGGTTACGTCAAGGGCATTAAGCCTCACCAGAGTAGCGCATGGAGAATAACCATTATTTTTTCAATATTGGTTATTCTTATCATTGGTACCTTATTATTTGGTATGTACCGACAATTAATGAGTGAGCAAGAGTCTCAGCTTGATCAGCAGCTTGCGGCAGAAAAAGCCCGTTATCAACAAATGGCTTTAACCTTAGATCGTCGCAGTTTTGCGACTCAAGTGCGTACCGCCGATCCTAAAGTGGCATTAATCGTTTGGCGAAATTCAGTGGATCTCATTGGTGCATTAAGCATGATCCCTGATGATATGCCGATGCTACCCAAAAAACGTGAATTTCCTGTTTTTGCGGGTGGTTCGGATAAGCTACATATCTTGACCGGTGGTTTGGCAATGACCCGATATGGTCCGGTATTGATAGCCACGCGTACCGATCAACTGGGCACGTTAATTGATAAATTTAGTAATGCTGCTATTACAGCATTAATGCTGACTATTGTCCTGACCTTGGCATTAGGTTACCTTTTTTCTAAAACGTTATTGCGGCGTTTGGTTCAATATAACCGCCTGAGTGAACAAATTGAGAAAGGGGAATATTCTACCCGTCTTCCTATTAGCTGGCGTAAAGATGAATTTGATATGTTAGCTCAGCAATTTAACCGCGTACTCGATACCTTAGAAGGTAATCTGGCTGCCGTTCGTGGAGTCACCGATAACATCGCTCATGATTTACGGACCCCCTTGTCTCATTTGCGTATAGGCTTAGAGCAATTACCAGAGAAATCAAGAGAGGCTTTACCCGAAAATTGCGCGATTATCACAGAAGAACTTGATCATTGTTTGGCGACTTTTGATGCCATGTTATCTTTAACACGCATAGAAGAAGGCCAACAAACACTGGAGTTACAAGAACTCAGTTTACAAGCGATCAGTCGTGATTTATTTGAAATGGCTGAAGCGATTACAGAATACAATGAACAAAGTTTAGTGCTCGAAATGGAAGATGACTATCTTATTACTGGAGATAAATACTTATTATTCCAAGCGATATTTAACCTTGTTGATAATGCTATTAAATATTCTCCTAAGGGTGCAAAAATTAACATTATCCAAAAAGAGAATACGTTAATCATTAGTGACGATGGTATTGGTATACCTGATGAAGAGAAAGAGAGAGTATTTGAGCGTTTGGTGAGATTAGATCCTAGTCGTCATTATAAAGGCACTGGACTCGGTTTATCTATGGTTAAAGCGATATTATCGCGTCATAATGCCAGCATTATCTTAAGTGACAATCACCCAGGATTGGTTGTTACTATTACTTTTTAATGAGAATGCGGGTCTATATGTATCGAATTATTGCAAATGAAGCTGATTTTTTGGTGATTTCAAAATCGGCTAATGTTCATTTTCATAGTCAATCGGGCTCTGCTGGTGTGATGGCGCAGTTAGAACAAGATTTACAAATAAAATTATATTCAGTTCATCGGCTCGATACCCCCACCTCTGGATTATTATTGTTGGCTAAAACGTCAAATGCGGCGGCAGAATTTACTCGCTTATTTAGTGCTCACAAGGTACAGAAATATTATTTGGCAGTGGCGGCAGGAAAGCCTAAAAAAAAGCAAGGCTGGGTTGTTGGCGATATGAGTAAGTCACGGCGCAGTATGCACAAGCTTTTAAGAACGCAACTTAATCCTGCTATTACGCAGTTTTTCTCCTATTCCGTGAATGACGGTTTAAGGCTATATTTACTTAAGCCTCATAGTGGTAAGACTCATCAGCTGCGGGTGGCGTTAGCCAGTTTAAGAGTGCCCATTTTAGGTGATGAGCTTTATGGCGGGGAAAAATCAGATCGGACTTATTTACATGCGTACTGTTTATCTTTTCAGTATCTTGGATGCGATTATGAGTATAGAGATGTTCCTTTCCAAGGTGTGAATTTTACTTGTCCGCAAGTGAAGGCATTAATGGCTGATTTGACTTCTCCAGAGGCATTAGCTTGGCCTGCCCGTAAATAAATAAACTTAAGACACTGCAGTTGAGCGATATTTTATCATTTAGGTGCTCGTCATATATTCACAATATTCTGATCTAAGAGTAGGATAGTTGCAAATATTTTTGATGTGATAAGGTAAATTATCATGCATAAGCGAGCGATATACCCTGGAACGTTTGATCCCATTACCAATGGTCATACCGATCTGATTGAACGTGCGGCAAAATTATTTCAACATGTTGTGGTTGCCATCGCCTCAAACCCCTCTAAACAGCCAAGGTTTACGCTTGAAGAGCGGGTGGAGCTGGTTAAGCTCGTTACAGCCCACTTGGACAATGTGGAGGTTGTCGGCTTTAATGGCTTGTTAGTGGACTTTGCCAAGCAGCAAAATGCGAGTGTATTATTACGTGGTTTGAGAGCGGTTTCTGATTTCGAATATGAGTTTCAATTGGCGAATATGAATCGTCGATTGAGTCCAGATCTTGAAAGTGTCTTTTTAACCCCTGCTGAAGAAAACTCTTTTATTTCATCAACGTTAGTAAAAGAAGTCGCTTTCCATGGTGGTGATGTGAGTCAATTTGTTCACTCCGAAGTGGCTAATGCTCTGAATAAAAAATAGTCACACCCAAGTAAACCCGCTGGATCCTGCATCTTCAGCGGGTATATTATTGCTGCCAGCAGGTTGCAGCAATAATTTCGGCAGGCGTTGATTTCATGAATAATGCAAATTCCTCTAGTCGAATGGCAATAATCGTTTCAAATAAGGCTTGCCCTAATGCATCTTGTAATACCGCATTACTCTTGAAAGCATCAAGGCTCTCTTGTAATCGGCTTGGTAAGGGGTTGATTCCACCCAGAGCTTTATTTTGCTCTTTGGTCAATATTGACTGGCATAGGTAAATTTTCTTGATGACAGAGCCCCGCTAAACCTTGGGCAATATTGGCTGCATTGTGGCTCATTGCGGGTGGCCCTTTAATCTCAGTGGGTCTGATTCCCCGCAGCTGGCTGCGTAAGTTTTAGTCTTTCAGTATCTTAATACCTCGCTTCGCGTAGCGAAGTTGAGCCAAAGGCGAGATAGCTTGCTGCGGGGATTTTTATTATACGATAAAGAAATGGCACTGATCCCTTGTGCTTGCAAGTGCTCGACCAATGCATTTGCACGTTCTCCAGCGGCGTGGTTACCTAATAGGTTATTTGATTTTGGGGTTGCATCATCCATCAGTGGCATCCTTTTATTGCTTATTTTTAGGCCTGCAAGTTAACAGAGCCTAAAGAGTTTGGCACAAAGAACAAAAAACCGTTGCACGCTGTCCCAATCGTATTTCACTTAACAAATGACCACATTGGGTACAGGCTTGTCCGCCTTTGCCATAGACATGTAACTTTTGAGCAAAATAACCGGGTTTACCCTCGGCATTAGTAAAATCCTTCAGTGTCGTTCCACCTTGCTCGATGGCCTTTTTAAGAATTTGTTTAACTTCGACGACAAGTAAAATGAGGCGTTCAATATCAATCTTTCCTGCAGGTGCTTGAGGATGAATACCAGCAGCAAATAAGGCTTCATTCGCATAAATATTACCGACGCCGACGACGATATGATTATCCATTAAGCATAGCTTAATGGCTTTCTTTTTATTCTTAAGCGCCGCTAATAAGTATTCTTGATTGAAGCTGCTATGCAGGGGTTCGGGTCCCAATTTTGACAGTAAAGGATGGGCTTCTTCAGGGAGTTCACACCAAAGCCAAGCACCAAAGCGACGTGGATCGTTCAAACGTAATATACGGCCACTGGCAAGTTCTAAATCAATATGATCATGCTTCTCTACGGGAGTGTTAAGGGAAACGAGTCGTAAGCTCCCTGACATGCCTAAATGGATGATGGTGGTCCCGGCATCGGTATCAATGAGTAAATATTTAGCTCGGCGTCTGACGTTACGGATCACTTGGCCGACAATTTGTTGTGCTATTTCAGGTACTGGCCAACGTAATCGAGCATTGCGGACAATTAATTTAGTGACTTTGTTATCAATTAAGTAAGGGGAAATACCTTGACGAGTCACTTCAACTTCGGGTAATTCAGGCATAAGGTATTGGTCTCATATTGATTGTTAAAGGGGATGGGCTGACACGTTTTTGTTGATCTAGCTGAGGTAATAAATGAGCGTGTGACTGGGCTGGTATTTTATACCAATTTCCTTTAGGTGATTTTAGTAAGCCTTCTTTGGACAATAATAACCATACCTGAGGAGTGGAGAAACCATCAATATAAAGAGTGACTTGCTGTGGTGTTGCGGTGATCTTAGGTGCTTTCTTTAATGAAATAATGCTCAACTTTTTCCAAGTCTCGGCCCATTCTTGACAGTTGAATACACTGGGACTGCAGTGCCACTGTGTTTGTACTTTTTCAAATTTGATAGTACCTAGCTTTAAACCGACAAGGGGCATGGCGTCATCAAATAGAGTTTGTGCGCTCGAAGGCTGAGGCCCTGACTGCTTGCTGCTATCATCATCGATTAATGAGAGTACGGAGACCATCACTAAGGATGCGATGATAATAATGTTGTTCCATTTTTTCCGAGAAAATCCCATGAAATGTAATCAATGCCTAGGGTAAAAGATAAGTAGCGATGCTATACCTAAGGGCTGTTCTTATGCAAGTTGAATTGGGAATGACTCGATTGAGGGGCCTAATGCCCATCCCATTATATAGATGATTAATTCAGAGTCTCTCAGGCTTTTCAATTCAAGGCGTATTGATAAATAGTTGTTCTCTTTTTAAATTAATGCAACGTAGAAGTGGAATGCTTGAGGGACTTACTTAGTACGGGTTTCAACATACTTTATGTTACATTAGATGCTTTCGACATGGAGTAGTTATTAGCTTCAACCATCTGTCTTTCCTATAGCATTTTTAATTATCGCTGAAAGATCACTTATACACTGGGATTGGTATAACCATAAATTTGCGATAAAAAAAAGCCGAAGAATAATCTACGGCTATAAAAGAGTGTGAGCAATGTTGTGCATATAAACTCAAAGACTAATGTAAAAATAAGAACTACTTTTAAGTTAGAAGCGAGTTTCAGAACGCAAGTTAATAGTAATCATTCTCATTTGTGTTTGCAAGCTTTTATAGCATAAAAAATAATTAACTTATCAATTTTTATGTTTGATTGATTTTATGGCCTTATTTATTAGCAGGTTAGTTTTATGATGTTGAGTCGATGACTTATTCCAATAGTTTCTTTTGAATATAGGTCAGTAAGAGGCCATAAGCAGGAATGAATAAACCTAAGCTGACGATAAGCTTAAAAACATAATCAATTGAGGCTATTTCTGGCCAGTTTTGACTCATAAAAAGATCTGCAGAGGCATAGAAAGCGATACTGAAAAAAACGAGGGTATCAACACAATTACCTATAATGCTTGAGGCTGTCGGTGCGAACCACCAAGTTTTGAGTTGCCTTAATTTGGCAAAAACATAGATATCCATCAACTGGCCAATCAAGTAGGCGGCAAAGCTGGCAAAAGCAATTCTTAATACAAAGCTATTAAGCTTCAATAAGCTTGAGTATGTTTGAAATTGACCTTGTTGGAAAAGAACCCCAATAAGGTAGGTAATGATGAGTGCGGGCATCATACTTATAAAAATAATTTTTCGTGCTTGATATTGTCCAAATATTCTGACGGTCAGATCCGTTGCTAAGTAAACAAAAGGAAAGCTAAAGGCACCCCAAGTGGTGTGAAATCCGAACATTTGAAAGGGCAATTGTACTAAATAATTACTGGCACATATGATCGTAATATGGAAACTAACGAGAATAAATAAAGCGCGTCTCATTTGCGCCGACGTAAACATGAGCATGATGTGGCCTTTTTAAAATGGCGGGGTAAGGGAACCCGCAAGATTGATTTTATTACGACAATAAACAAGGCGGCACAGTATAAAGAAGATTGTCGTTTGAGCAAGTTCTAAATCATATTAACGTTGTTTACTTGGATGAGTCCATGTCTCGACATAGCGAAATCTGTGTGGCCGTATACATCAGTGACTCAGAAGCTGGTATCTTCGTGTCGCTTATGTATAAAATGGTACATATATTGAAACATATTCACAGTAATGTTATGTATTTAAACTAATTATTAGTTATTTATAGTGTTCATATTCTAAGGATGGTGAGGAAGTGGGGGATGTTACTTTAGCTGAAAAACAACTCAGGATCGCAGTCACTGAGTTGGCTGTCGGGATGTATATTACGTCTTTTGATCGACAAAACCAGTTGATAAGTATCGCTAATTCAGGTCAGCTACGAAGCCAGGCTGATATTGAAACCTTGCTTAGCAGTGGGGTGGAGTATGTTTGGGTTGATTTAGCCCGTTCAAAGGCTTCAGTTGTCTTATTATACCAAGCTAATTCAGTAAGTTGTCATTTTTCCACGGATGCAAAAACAAGGTTTGTTAAAAAAATAGGGATCAGTAGGGAGGCGGCTCAAATCAAGGCCGGTGAATTGTTATCCGAGTCAAAACGATTAATTCAAAAGGTACTTTTTGAAACCTTTGAAGGTAAAGCGATTGAAATATCCCCTTTTGAAACCTTAGCCGATAATATGATTAATATGATGCTTCAAGATCACGATGCACTGAGTTGTATGTCTGCTTTACGTAGCAAAGATGCTTATTTACTCGAACACTCAGTGAATGTTGCTTTTTTATTGGTGACGTTTGGGCGTTATTTAACGCTAGAACAACCCATATTAAAGCAATTGGTGATCGGTGGGATATTACATGATATAGGGAAAATTAGAGTTGATATTAAGGTATTAAATAAGCCTGGAAAGCTCACTGCAGCTGAATTTGAACATATTAAACTACATCAAAACTATGCCATTGATATTCTAGATAATATCCAGGGTTTATCTCAAGTTAGTAAAGATATTTGTTTGATGCATCATGAAAAGCTAGACGGTAAGGGCTATCCGCGTGGCTTAGTGGCTGAGCAGATTTCACTACATGGAAGA
This sequence comes from Shewanella surugensis, assembly GCF_023284005.1. Taxonomy (GTDB): domain Bacteria; phylum Pseudomonadota; class Gammaproteobacteria; order Enterobacterales; family Shewanellaceae; genus Shewanella; species Shewanella surugensis. The sequence goes on along the minus strand of NZ_JAKIKS010000023.1, from coordinate 5,124 downwards.
ATGAGTTGTATTGTTGATATTTTTGATGCCTTGACTGCAAATCGGTCTTATAAAGAGGCGATGAGCCCTGCGGCGGCCTTCAAAATATTATTAAGTTTAACCCCATTTCATCTGGATAAAGATCTTGTCTATGATTTTATCCGTTGTGTCGGTATCTATCCTGTCGGATCGCTGGTTGAGTTATCTAATGGCCTTGTTGGGATTGTATGGGAGGCAAATAAGCGTGATGCATTGCACCCTATTGTAAAATGCTTTTATTCTGTGCTTAACAGAAGGTATGTCAATGTGACTATGATTGATTTATTAAAGTCTGATTTGTATATAGAACGAGGGTTAGTGTCGACATCTTTGGACATCGATCCCACTCCTTTTTATTAGCGGTTTAAAGGTGTGAAACTTGGATCTTAATTAGAAATTCCTTAGACTGCCTTTATCGTTGGCTTAATTTGAAAAACAAAATGAAGAAAATACTTTCTATCGCAGTGATTGTTATTTCATTGGCTTTGCTCATTCCTGGTGTGACTCAACCGATTTTAAGCATTCAAGGCACGATTGAAAAGTCGGCTTTAAGGGATGCAGGACTCGATATGATAGCGGAGAATATGGGAGATGACTCTCAAAGTAGCGCCAGAGGTATGCTGTCGATGGTCACTGGCATGCTGGGTTTAAATGAAGTGAAAGGTGAGGTTGAAGTCTTTCAAAAAACCCGCAGTATTTGGGGAACGAGCGAAGAGCTTTATCATTCTGGTAATGAAGTGGTTGCTTTACTGATTATCTTATTTAGTGTGCTGATCCCTTTAGTGAAATTAACCTTGATGCTACTCATGGCATTACCGATAAAGGACTCATTCTATCGCTCATTAGACCGATTTATTGGCGTTATTGGTAAGTGGTCTATGGCAGATGTTTTTATTGTTGCCATCATTGTGAGTTATATGGCGGGTAATGCATCTGCGGGCATGGGAGATTTATTGAAAACAACCGCACAGTTTGAAGTGGGTTTTTACTATTTCTTAGGCTATTGTTTGTTTTCTTTGTTGAGTCATTTTCTGCTGACTATTAAACGCTCTTAGTGCCAGTATGGCTTCTGTCAGTATAGGGAGCTGATAGAAGCAAACGTGCGTTTTTACTATTTTTTAGGCTATTGTTTGTTTTCTTTGTTGAGTTATTTTTTGCTGATTATTAAATGCTCTTAGTCGATATTGCTATGAAATAGAGATAAAAAATCTTATTTTTTTATCAACAACTCAATAATAATAGGCAAATAAAATCTTATTGTAAGCTGGGATGTGGCTGGCTTATATTGTATTGCCGAGGAGATATGTGGTGAAAACTTGGTTGCTATTTGGCTTGTTACTGACATTGACAATCATATCAATAATGACAAGTGGTTTAGCTCAGGCTCTACTCCATTTAGGCATTTTTTTAAGTCTCATATGGTATGTTGTTTACGAAAAACCATCTAAATATTAATAAGTTAGTATGATTCAGCTAGTTAAAGTTTAAGATGTAAATAAGCGACGTTGTCCCTATTGAAAACCATAACCCTACGCCTAAAATTAACGGTTTCATACCGGCTTGTTTCATTTTTTCGATGGTGATCCCAGCACCAATTAAGAATAAACACACGACTAATAAACGTTTCGCCCCATCAAAAATAAGCTGATATAGCGCTTGCCCCTCCGGTAGCCAATGAGCAGTGGCTATTGCAATACAATATAGGGCGATAAAGTATGGGAACTGAATGCGTTTACTGTCCCCTTTAAATAACATTGCGCTAATAAAAGCGATGGGGATAATCCATAAAGCTCTTGCGAGTTTTATGGTTGTCGCAGTGAGGAGCGCTTCATTACCATAGGCCGATGCGGCACCAATGACCGAAGAGGTATCATGAATGGCTATGGCGCTCCATATGCCGAATTCATGCTGGCTCATTGATAATAGATGCCCGATAGTAGGGAAAAGAAATAAAGCGATAGCATTGAGTATAAAGATGGTTGCCAGTGCAATTCCTGACTCATGGCTATTAGCATTAATGGCAGGAGTTATTGCAGCAATGGCACTCCCGCCACAAATGGCTGTACCTGCCGAAATTAAATAACCTGTTTTTGTGTTTAGCTTGAGTGATTTTGTTAAAAAGTACCCTAATAGCAGGGTAAATAGGATAGAGCCTACGATTAAAGGGAAGTTTTCGACACTGGCCGTAATCGCGGTATTAAGCTGAATACCAAAACCTAAACCGACAATAGAGCTACCCAGTAGATTTTTCACCCAAGGTGATAATGTATTTGCAGAGGGGGCGATACCTAAACTGGCCGCACTAAAGCCTAAAATAAGGGCTAAAGGTGGATTGATTATCGGCAGTAAACATAATAATCCTAGCGTAATAAAAATGACTTTTTTTCTATTATTATAGATTGTTATCATTATACGTTCCCCCCTCGCTTTACGACTGTAAAATGAGAGTATAGCGTGAAGGGCTATTCTAATAAACTAAGTATATTTTACTTTTACATTCAGTTTTATTTAATCTGTCGGCAGGCTCGCTATTCATTTTATTGCTTGGGTCTATCTTTAAAGATCCAACAATCAGAGTACGGATTTAATCATTAATTATTGCTATAACTAATGTATGGATGAATAACAGGTTTCATCAATGAAAAAATATGATTGTATTTTTGCTGGGGAAATTTGTATTGATTTACCCATTAATCCTATCCCATTAGATGTCCCGATAATTGAGCATTCACCGATAGAACTCTCATCAATTGATTATGTTGCAGGGGGAGTGGTGAGCAATGGCTGCATGGTACTGTCGACATTAGGTTTACAGGCTGTCGCTTTAGGCTGCGTTGGCCAAGATGTATGGGCAGATGTGTTACTCGAAAAACTGCATGATCACGGTGTTGATATATCACATATTATATCACTACCCGAAGCAACGTCGGCCTGCCTAGTGTTGGTTGGATCACAAGGCGGGCATTGTTTTGCATATCATGCAGGTGCCTCTCAGAAGTTAAATGCCAGTATGATGCTTGAAAACATGGATATTTATCATCAAAGTCGCTATTTAATGCTTGGTTATTATGGACTAATGCGATCATTAACACCCGATCTTCAATATGTCTTGCCAAAGATAAAAAAAACGGGATGTCGGATTGCTCTGGATGCTGCTTTTGGAGGAGGGAAGCTACAGCCTTTAGATAACATATTGCCTTATTTAGATATTTACATTCCCTCTTATGAAGAAGCAAGTCAGCAAACTGGGGAGGCAGAGCCTCATAAAATGCTCCAGTGTTTCAGGCAATATTCGAGATCCGATACTCTATTGGGGATAAAACTAGGCGCTAACGGGGCACTTCTTAGCCCATCAAAAGGTGAATTTATTACCATTGATCCTGTTATTCTTTCCTCAGAGGTTAAAGATACCACTGGCGCGGGTGATAGCTTTTATGCGGGATTGATAGCAGGATTAATCAAAGGCTACAGCGTTGAGGCCTCGGCAAAAATTGCATCTGCTGCAGGAGCTTGTTGTATTACAGAGATTGGTACTATCGCGGGGGTTAAAAATTTTCAACAAACTTGTCAGTTTGCTGGGGTTAAGGTTTTTCCTACTTAAAATAGAGTTGATGCGCTTTCCGTGTGATTGCAAGCTGGTGGGCTGAATATATTTTATTATGCTGTGGCGTTGCTGCTTCTCCTCTCATTTAGTTTACATTAATGCTAAATGAGAAGAGGAGGTGGACCACAGTGCTATCTCATGGTAGAATAATACTGCCACACGTTGATTCTGGAATAAGTCTGGAAAGCTATATGTGAACTGCATACATAGTACTTTCCAGAATGTTGAATATTTGATGATATTTTTATCAAAACTACGCTGTTTTAGAGATATTTTCCAGAAAAATGAGTTTTGATAGTCATTTTTCCTAAAATTCGAGTTAAAACTGTATCACATTCCAGAATCTCAATCATTTTATAAATCATTATAAATGAAATTCATCATTCCTTCTGCATATGATCTTGAATCTTCGAGAGTCCATAGATCTAACTCATGTGCTGGCAGGTTGAGGGTTGTTCTATAGTCATGTAGATATGTCGCAACAGTTGGCTCAATATTCCCATTATTTCTCAGGGCTTCAATACAATCGTTAAAAGTGTCACTATCCGTTAGATTTAAAGCGACTAGTGGTAATCTATATCGTTGCCTCATTTCATCCTCAATGAATGGGCGGAGTTTCGTTATTTTGTTGTCTTGTGTGTGTCGGTCCACAAAACTCATTATCTCCATGTATCTTTCATCATGGGCTGTCGCTGTCATCTCTGCTTTTGATGTCTGAGTAAAATTGGAACCTTGAGAGGTTTGAATTATTTTTAGTGCCTGTGCATCATTAAATTTTTTCATTACCGCCGATGCCATCCCTTTATAATGAGTGGTGATAATCATTTGTTTAATTGATGGCTTAAGCGCGAAAAGTATACGTAGAATGTTTGAAATGCGTTCATTATCAAAGCTGGTAACAGGGTCATCCATAACTAAAATTGTCTTTACTTTATCTTCATCTGATAGTTGATGAATTTTGGCCAGGAAAATGCTGAGGGCCAGCGCTCTTCTGTCGGATTCACTGAACAGACAATGTAGCTTGGAGTTATTGATTAATTGCTCCTTGAACTTTACTTCTAGGTCATAAACAGTTCTTGTTCCGCCTCGGTTAATATTTCTAGAGATCTCATAATCAGACGAACCAATGGCGCGAAACAGCGTGTTAATCTCAGTGAAATATGTATCTAAAAACACCTCTTGGGCTTGCTCCAATGAAACTTTTTCAGCGTCATATTGAATTTTGTCCATATCTATTTGGGTTTTTAAATCAATATATTGTGTGCACGTTTTATCTAGTTGAAGTCTCTTTCGGTTTTTTTTAATTGCTACTTCGTTTTGTTCGTAACCGTCCGAGCAAGTACATCTTCAACTGCGTTCATTGATCCCTTATTTTAACGTCTGACTATCACATCAGGAGTTAATATGACTAAGCGTTCTCATGAAGAGTGGGTTGATTTGATAAAGCAGCAGCCCGCTAGCGGCTTAACAATAAAAGATTTTTGCCTTCAACATCAGCTCAG
>NZ_JAKIKS010000022.1 GCF_023284005.1 Shewanella surugensis | reverse complement strand
ATCATTTTTAGTCATTGCGATGTTCCTTTTGTTAATTGTTGATCGGCCAAGATCAATTAACAGGTTACATCGCAATGCTTTATCCTCATACACCAGAAACGACTATAGCTCTAGACCGCACGTACCAATGGCGGCGCAGACACAATCGCCACGTTATGATGTGAATAATGAAGACCCTCAAGATTATTTTCTTAGAGAACGCTGACGATAAAATAAACCTGAACACTTAAAATAACTGGTCGTAATAGTCAGATCACCAACAACTTTATGATTAACGTGTCGCTCATTTGTACTAAATAACTCGATATAGTTCACAACTTTCACTGTTCATTCAAAACAATGCCCAATTCGAAGAAACACACGGCTTTTTATCTTTGCTTTCAAATATCCGTGTAGATGCAATAGCGAACTTCTAAAATAAGGAAGTTTTAGCAGAGCCCACAGGGACGTGCTTGCGGCGTTTTGTATTTGCATCTGCACATAAGCCTGCCGCAGGCAATAAATACCCATAAAGATCCAATAACAAACACACTCAACCAATGCTAAAAAAATATAGTCACCGTCATTCAAAGGCCAAGCCATTTTGGGGAATAAACACGTTAGCTCTACCGATGATAAAGCGTACTTCTATGCACTGAAAACCCTCGTTCAGCAAACAGAGCATGAGATGATTTCAGCGGTAAAGTGTTTCCATTTTGATTAAGGTTGGGTCATTATATTCAAGGGATTAAGGAGGCAAAAAAGCAATCCTGAGTCATAAAGGCATTTTTGCAACAAGCCCCTTTAAGAACTGACTGATGACCTTAGCCTACTGTCGCAATAATAAACCGACGCTTAAAAGGAAATAAGGTGCGGCCATCACCACACTGCGGATACGCATGTAACAGACGCTGCCGATAGGCACGCAGGAACAGCTTGGTTTCAACACGATTCAAATTGGCAACAATGGGTCGTAATCCCGCCGCATTCACCCATTTAAAAACGGGCTCTATACCTTCAAGTACCTGTAAATATTCAGTGTCCCAAATATCCAAATGTGTTGTTTTATCCGCCAGTAGATCAAAGTATTGCCGCTTATCCATAACCAAAGGCTGTGCCATTTGTTGTTGTAACTCAGGAGTACCTAATGGATCCCCTTCTGCTCCACCATTACTGAGCACATCAAGCATCAGTTGATACCAAGGAGCATCGAAACCGTCCGGCATCTGTACGGCGAGTTGGCCACCAGATCGGATAAATGAGACCAATTTAAGCAGTAACTGTCCATGAGGCAACAGATGTAACAGAGAATTGGTCAGCAAGAGGTCTAGCGGTTTCTCCGGACACCACTGGCTAATGTCTGCATTAACCCACTGCATATGCTCTGAACCGTCAGCCTCTGCAGCATTCAACATATCCGAGGATGAATCAACGCCCAAAAACAACGCCTGCGGCCAGCGTACCGACATTATTCTCGTGACATTGCCAAAGCCACAACCTAAGTCTGCAATATACTCTGGATCTTCCACGGTAACCTTGCTTAATAATTCAATAGCGGGTCGAGTCCGGTGCTCTGAGAACTTTTCATACAGCCCGGCTTCCCAATGCGCCGCAAGTTGCGAAGACGTGGATTGCGTTTGAACAAAAGGGGCATTCATTAAAACCTCCGAAACACCCTTTCCTGCTAGAGAAGGGGGCGTTATTTTTCACACTGATAGGTGCCGAGCTGCTGTTGTTTCTGTGCCACTTTCAGTGTTGCTTTATGGTCGATTTTTTTGTGCTGCTTTCAATGCTAATCGCCGCAAACCGCTCATTGATTAAAGTCATCTGATCCCATGCCTGTCTGCAGGTTTCCATGAGTTTTGGAAAATGCGCGGGTGAAAGGCGTTGCAGATAGGGCTTGCCTATATCACGGTGACCTTCATCGAATTCGGCATGTACTTCAAAATAGGAATCTTCTTGTACTGGTTTTTTGAAGATTGCCTGTGTTGCCTGCCCGAACAGAAAACCACTGGACTCCGCCACCAAATGAACCACAACGATTTTTTCGGCTTCATCGCCATTGATCATCTTGTTAATAAACCATTGTGATGAGGCTTCAAGTATCGGATCATACACGTTTCCTTGTAGATCATACTGAGATCTAAGCATCTCATCGTGGCCCAACTCTTCGCGTAAGTGCTCCTCATATAAAGACATTAATTCACGGTCTTGGCAATATGCCTGTCTGGTGTAGAGTATTCTCTGGAAGTACTTTGACCACACATAGACAGCCTCAAGAAAGTTTTTGCGTTTTTCGTCATTGTGCTCCAACTCTCCGCTTGCCACTAATTGAAACATGATGTTTTTTTTGTGCTGCGCCATCAGACGCTGATTTAGTCTCTCTAACGCTTCATATGCCTCGTTCTGATGTGCTAAAAAGTTAACCCGCGCCTCTAATTCATTTTCATATAAGCCTTCACCCTCAAATTGGATTGATAACCCGTGAAAATCTTGTCCCTGTTCAGTTCTAAAACCATGTTTTTTCCCCGGAGGGACACAGACGATGTCGCCTTCGATTAATAATCTTTCAACATTGCCTGTTGCATAGACAGATCCCTGGCAAACCAAAATCATGGAGCTTGTGGGGTGATCATGATTGTCTAAGATTTCCCCGTCACGCAATCTGACCCAGCTAAATGAATAACGGCCACTTTCTGGCATAAATGAATTCAATAATTCATTTCGGCGAAAATCTCGGTGCTCACCCAGATGATGAGATTTACCGTCTACTTCCACCGAAGCAATAGCGCGAATTTTCTCACGACTTATTACACCCACATCTTTTAGTGAAATTGAATCTGTGATTTGACTGTTTACTGCTGTTGGAAATGCCATCGTTTATTCCTTTTCAACCAGTGAAGTAGAGGGGCTTTAATGACCACAAATTTGTCCGTCTATCACAATGTTACATCTAAGTTATACAGACTCTGTCAAGCCTATTAAGCAAAGAAGATTTGCTCCTGCCGTTGTCACTATTTGCGCTGTAATATTTGCTCTTGAGTTTTAATTCCAATCACGTTTTTAACTACATTAATAATGTTACAGACTTTACTCTTACATTGCCCACAGCTATAAAATACAACCACCTGTTACTTAACAAGTAACAGGCATATGACTATCTTTTATGCATAGTAAGAAAGTATAGGTATTGAACTCAAAAAAAATATTACGCTTTATTACATGAGATTTTTACAAAAGAAACCTACCCGCGATAAATGCGGATTATCACGGGTAGGTTTAATTGAAAAGAGACAAAATTGATGAATTTTTTAGTCAAACACTTCCCAAAATAGGTGATATCTTAGAGAGTACAATTAATGACCACTTTCAGGTGTTAAAGCATGCACCTTGAAGAATGATGGGTATATAAGGATATCGTTAAGGACGAACAGTCCTCTTTACCCCACTCTATTATTACAGGAAGGAGTGGGAACTCACGATCTTAACTTGCTACAAGCAATAAACAACAATACGTTACAACGTTTCATCGAATGAGCAGACATCAAAAGTATCAGAAATATCAGAAATATCAGAAATATCAGAAATATCAATAAAGCATGGCGTTGCGGGCAAATGACTACACCTTCAACTCACTGATCAAGTTAATACTCCATCTCCTCTGGTATATTTTGCTTCAGCGGAATAGCCGTCGGTTTGCGGCCTTTACCTTTGTGGTATTCCCGCAACTGGAACACATACGCCAACACTTGCGCTACGGCGGTAAACAGGCCTTCGGGGATATCTTGGTTAATTTTAGTGCTGTGGTAAACCGCTCGGGCCAGAGGCGGGGCGGAGACGATGGTTATTTTATGATGGCGAGCAATTTCACGAATATTAAAGGCGACTTCATCCACGCCCTTGGCCACCACAAAAGGCGCTTTGGAGCGTGCGGCGTCATATTTAACCGCCACGGCATAATGATCGGGATTGACAATGATCACATCGGCATTGGGTACATCCTTCATCATCCGCTGCTGCGCCATTTCCCGCTGCATTTGCCGTATACGGCCTTTCACTTCAGGTTTCCCTTCCATATTTTTATGCTCATCTTTAAGCTCTTGTTTCGTCATCTTGAGCTTTTTATTGTGATCCCAGATTTGAAAAGGCACATCAATGATCACAATCAATAACGTTGAGGCGCACAACAAGATAAAAATCCAAGCCGTTAACTCTAAAGCATGATAGATATTGCCCGGTAAATGATCTTGAGATAACGCCAGAATTTCATCCAAATAAAGCCCTAATAAGGCATAAGCCATCGAGGCGACCACCGCAAACTTGGCCACGCCTTTTGTCAGCTCCACTAAAGCCTTAGTACCGAACATGCGCTTAAAGCCCGCAATCGGACTCATTTTACTGGGCTTGGGCATAAAAGCCGATACGGAAAAAGACAGCCCCCCAAGGGCAATATTACCCGCAAAGGCGATGACGGCTAAAAAAGCGATAAATCCAAATAACGGCAACACCAGTTCGCTGCCGATGTCGCGCCAAATCAGTAAGCTGGTATGATCATCAAAAATTTGTGCGCGGGTTAAGCTCATTAGCGACGAGGTAATGCGCTTCATTGCAATGGCGATATCTTGCCCTGTCATCATTAATCCAAGAGCGGCCGAAATCAGCACCGCCGACGTGCCGAGCTCTTGTGAGCGGGCAACTTGGCCTTCTTTTTTAGCCTTTTCTCGCTTATGGTCGGACGCCTGTTCGGTTTTTTCCTGACTGCTGTCATTGTCTGCCAACGACGTCTCCTATTGGGTCTTCTAAAAACACAGCTGCTTTAACTAATTTAAATCAACCTATCATATACCGCCATTGATATTACAGCTAAGCAATAACACATCGCACAACAGCAACTGGCTCTGCTGCCAGATCTCATCAAAATGCGCCATGATAGGCGAGAGTGTGAGCCACAAAATAAACAAGCCACTGACCATAGTCACCGGAAAGCCAATGGAGAAAATATTGAGCTGAGGCGAGGCTCGAGTCATCACACCAAAGGCCAGATTAATGGTCAACAGCGCGACAATCGCAGACAGTGACATGGTTAGCGCCGCCCCAAACATGTAGCCGACAAAATCAGCCAGCGCTTGATAACCCCTTAAATGTAATCCCTGCATTGAAACCGGGATCGTCTCAAAGCTGGCCACTAACATACGAATAAACACCAGATGACCATCAACACTGAGAAAAATGAGCGTGGTGAGTAACAGGAAAAAATTACTGATCATCGGGGTTTGTTGACCCGAGCTAGGATCCACCATAGAGGCAAAGCCTAAACTGGTTTGCATGCCAATAATTTGCCCTGCTAATACAAAAGTTTGCATCAGTAATACACTGACAAAGCCCATCGAGGCACCAATGATCACTTGTTGGACAATGACAAAGACCGCACTTAAGGATAGTAATTCCATTTTTTCCATTGGCGGCAAGACGGGTGCAATAGCAAAGGTGACGGCAACCGATAACAATAAACGGATCCGCTTCGGGGTCGTTGTCGCCCCAAACACCCCCATCACCATAAACAAGCTACTGACGCGAATGAAGGGCCACACATAACTGGCGATGCCTTGCATGACGGTATCGAGAAGAAAAAACATCGACTAATTTCCCCGCCTCTGCGTCACTTCAGCTTCATTGATAAAGATTGATCTTAAAAGAATACAGAAGAAGTTAGCACTTACCAACGTGAGTGTTATTGAGAGCATAAAAACTAACCTATCACCATCGGGATCATATTGACCATCTCATAGAAGAACTCCATCATCGTGCGGACCAATAAATGCCCCAGTAACATCAAAGCAAACAAGGTCGTCAGTAAACGCGGTAAAAAACTTAAGGTTTGCTCATTAATCGACGTTGCCGCCTGAAAGACCGCCACCACTAAACCCACTATTAATCCCGGCACAATAATCATCGATACCATGATAACAATGACGCTCAGGGCTTCACGAAAAACATCAATCAAAGACTCTGGGCTCATAGGGGCTTTCTTCTTATTGGCTTATTATCAAGCGTGCTACAAGCCAAAACTATTGGCTAATGTTCCCATCACCAAGCTCCAGCCATCCACCAGCACAAACAACATGATTTTAAAGGGTAAAGAAACAATCATCGGCGATAACATCATCATCCCCATGGCCATCAAAATACTGGCCACCACCAGATCTAATACCAAAAAAGGCACAAATAACATGAAGCCAATTTGAAAAGCCGTTTTTAATTCACTGGTAATAAAGGCGGGAATAATGACACTTAACGGCGCATCTTCAGGCTGCTTAATGTCGGGATAAGCGGATATTTCCATGAAGGTATCCAGATCGGTCATGCGTACTTGTGACAACATAAAGGCTTTTAGTGGCGCTTTCCCTCGTTCAAAAGCCGTATCGATGGCCATATCTTGTTCAATATAGGGCTGTACGGCATCATCATAAATTTTATCAAAAACCGGCGACATGATAAAAAAAGTCATGAATAAACTGATCCCGATCAACACCTGATTGGAAGGCGCTTGTTGCAATCCAATGGCTTGGCGCAAAATAGACAACACAATAATAATACGCGTAAATGAGGTCAGCATGATCACCATCGCTGGGATAAAACTGAGCGCCGTCATTAGCAGCAAAATTTGCATCGTCACCGAATACTGAGTCGAGCCATCAATGCCTGTACTCACGGTTACAGCAGGTAAAATACCATTATTCGCCAAGGCCAAAGAAGGGCAAAAACATAATACCAATAAAGCCCATCGCATCACCAAGGCGCTTATGGGAGTGTGAACGTACTGGGGGCTATTTTTTATTATTTTTCTATACATCATAAGGTTTTTCTCAACGCTGAGAGCAATATCTCAGCGTCGTTCTCTTTGCTATTAACTGGGCTTAGTGGATTTTGCTTGTCGCAAACGACTCGCAAAAGATTCAGCCTGTTGCTCTATGGGCGTGTCTAATTTATCAATCAAATTCACTTGATGCGGGGTGACACCCAATAAATATTGACGCCCTTCCACTTCAACAATCATCAGTTTTTCTTTTTGCCCCAAAGGAGACGTTGCAATGGTTTTAATCACACTATTACTGTTGGGAGCCAAATTAAAACGCTTCACTAAATAGGCTAAAAAGAAAATAATCAGTAACACCACCACTAAGCCGCCAAACATACTCGCCAAACTGGAAATGCTTGAGGGATCGGCTGCGGCTTTGTCAATGGCAGACGTTGTCGCTGGGCTTGAACTGGCTAAGGTATTCGCGGCATCCACTGCGCTTATTAATGTGCTATTGACATCTGTGTTCAGGACAGCCGGCGTTATGGCTGCTGTGTTCACGACTTCAGTGTTGACCTGACTGCTAGCACTGTTTGCTAAGAACATGATACTCATGGAACTTACTCCGGATTATTTCAGTTTTTTAATTCGCTCAGTTTGGCTGATCACATCGGTCAATCGAATGCCAAATTTATCATTGACGACCACCACTTCACCGTGGGCAATTAAGGTACCATTGACCATCACATCCAGTGGCTCACCCGCAATGCGATCTAATTCAACCACTGAGCCTTGGTTCAGTTGCAATAAATTACGGATGCTAATATAACTGCGTCCCACTTCCATTGAAATAGTAACAGGAATATCCATGATGGCATCTAACTTTGCCGCTTCATCATCGCTCAGCGTTTTCTTACCCGCAGAAAAATCATCTAATTCGACAGTTTCCGTATTATCGATGGCCTGCTCGGCCATGGCCGCTCCCCACTCATCCGTTACCGCTTCAGCCTTCATTCGCTACCGCCTTATCTTTATCTGTCACTCTGATGAGTGCACGCTTACTTTGTTTGTTTTCTATATTCAGTATGTTATGTCATCATGTGGTATCAGTGCGATTAAATATCTAACACCTCTCTCGCTCTACCATGACGCGTCACTAACTGTAATTCCGATTTGACTGTTTCGGGCCTGGGAATTTTCTCACAGATCTTTAGGGCTAAATTATCCCCCGAACGCCCCATTTTACAGCGATAGCTGGGTAAATCTTCCACTTTTAACACCACATGTTCGGGTAATTCAATCGGGATCACATCACCGACACTAAGCTCAAACACCTGCTTCAGACTCATTTTATGCTCAACCACAGTGGCATCCATTCCCACATCCACATCCATGATTTCATCGCGCAATGCTTGTGACCAACGCATATCCGTATCTTGCGTATCACTTTGCACCCCCGCATCCAGTAACTCTCGAATAGGTTCAATCATGGAATAAGGCATGGTGATATGAAAATCGCCTCCGCCGCCATCGACTTCAATATGAAAGGAACTGACCACCACCACTTCGGTTGGGCTGACAATATTCGCCATGGCCGGATTGACTTCCGAGTCAAGATACTCAAACTCGACATCCATCACAGGAGCCCAAGCTTCTTTATAATCTTCAAAAATAATTTTCAGTAAAAGTTGAACGATACGTCTCTCAGTAGGGGTAAATTCTCTGCCTTCTATTTTGGCATGAAAACGACCGTCGCCACCGAAGAAATTATCCACTAAAATAAACACCAATCTGGCTTCCATGGTGATCAACGCCGTGCCTTTTAAGGGACTAAAACGCACCATATTCAGGCTTGTTGGCACAAACAACGTATGGACATATTCGCCAAATTTTAGCATTTGCACGCCATTAATCGACACTTCTGCCGCGCGGCGCATCATATTGAACATGCTGATGCGTAAATGGCGAGCAAAACGTTCATTAACGATCTCAAGGGTGGGCATTCGCCCGCGCACAATGCGATCTTGCGAAGAAAAATCATATGCCTGCGCATCTTGACTGGCTTCATCAACCCGATCATCTTCTTCATCGACCCCATGTAATAAAGCATCGATTTCATCTTGGCTCAATAAATCAGTCACCATTATGCCTATACACTCTCAAATTAATGTCATTTTCCATTACTACTACCCACTGATTTTTATCCTTTAATGGTTCACGATGAACGCATCACTATTGTATGATAAAGCCAGTAAACAACAGTTTTTCTATTATTTTTTGCCCCGTCACCGGCTGTAAGGTATTTTGTAAATGCCGCAGGGCTAACTGACGCATTTCATCTTTACCCGATTGACTGCTTAAGCGCTGTAGATCACTGCTGCTAAAGGTGGTTAACAGCGCATCCTCTATTAAAGGAATATGCTTTCTCACCAACAAGTCATCCTCACTGCTGCGTACCATCAATTGCACTTTAATTTCCACTAAAACGACGTGGTTAATGCCAGATAAGTTGAACAAAAATGGTCTTGGCATCGCCACATAAAAAGCTTTTTTAGGCGACGTTTGACTTTGCCCATTGACTTCGGCCGTGCTGCGCGTATTCCCCCCCAACAATAACCCCGTCAGTAATGCCATTAGCACTATGGTACCTGTCACGCTAATGCCGATAACAAAAGACTTGGATTTAAAAAAAGCCATTTTACTCACCTGTACGTTGCCGTTTCGTGCCCCTGTCGTTGACGCCTTTTTTTCGAGCATTAAGAATTCTTCTGCCATCATCTTTCCTTAGAGGATCGCGATCTTTAATGTTAAAATAATAATGTAAAAGTAATCATGTAAAAATCAAGTAGTCTAAACAGATTAAAGGCTTATGCATAATAATCGATCCCTAATACTGAAGAGCCTGCTTCATCGCTCACCAAGGTATTCATTAAACGATCATTCATTAATCCATCGGTGTCCATTGCAAGCTGCCTATCCGATGTCGATTCTTCTTGTTGAGCGCCTTGTTGGTTCTGGTTTGGGCTCTCGTTTTGAGAGCCTTGATAAGAGACTTGTCCATCACTGAGTTGCATGCCTTGCTCGGCTAACATCTCTTTCAATCGAGGCAAGGCTTGCTCTATCAACTCACGCGTTTGGAGCTGCGTCACCTGAAATTGCACTTGAGTGGTATCACCTTGTACTTGAATTTTGACCATCATTTGCCCAAGCTCAGCGGGATCGAGTCTAATTTCTGCTTGTTGCACTCCTTGACTGACCATAGTCAGTAATTGCTGTTGCATAACGGGAGAGAAACGTTGGATCATGCTATGCATTGAAGAAAGGTTATCGCCCGCGGATCTCAGCGACATTTCCCCGGCTGAATTCGTTGCCGAAAGCGGCGTTAATCGTCCATTAACCGGCTCGGAAAAATGCATGTTTTCGCTAATGAATCCATTGTCGATCATAGCGCTTATATTATTGGCGACATGGGCATGGGAGCCAGCAGCTGAGTATGCCTGCACACTTTTATCACTCGTCACGCCTTTAGACCGTTCTTCGGATGCGGCCGTTAACGCCTGCTTAGCCTGACTCACTTCGGTCAGTTTGTCATTTCTATGTTCATTTTCTTCAGCCACTATGGCCGGTTCACTTTTGCCTAATACATCGCGCTTAGCATCCGATTGAATGCCTTCTCCCAGTGGCTGGCCAAATGTTGATTTAAGGGAGACGCTTGTTTTATCTATGCCAGACTTAAGCTCAGACGCTAACGTAGACTTAGCGTCGACATTCAGATCTGCAGCATGAGCACTCACTCCGGCTTCGCTTTCACGGTCTTTCAGTTGAGTGGCTAAGGTTAACTGAGACAGAAGGTGTTGCACTTGCTCATCCTCTGCCTGGCTCTTTTCTATGCGCTCTTTTATGCCCTTTTCGGTACTCTTTTCTCCTGTATGAAGAGGAGCACTCTCATGCGCGTTTTCTAACGCTGCGGCATCATTAGCCTCTGGTTGAGAAAAGGCTTTTTCTTGAATGCTAGACTGAGCATGAACATTCTTATTGTTAGCTTGAGCCTGTTGCGATGGTGAGCGAGTATTCACAACAGATGATAAACGAGAGGCAAAATCAGTGCGTTCTGAGGCGTTATTGTTCGGCTGCGTTCCACAAGAAGCTGATCCAGAAGTCATTGCTGAACGGTTTAATGGCCGTTCGTTTAACGTCGGGTTGACTGAATGCGCACGCTCTTTCCCACTGAGATTTAATTCCATTCGAGCATTATTCATCATTTGCGGCATAAGCCCCCCATTCAACACATTAACAGCATAATCAAACGTCAAATTATCGGCTAAAATCGCTGTGCATCATCCTATAACAACAAAAGCAAATCTAATGCCAACTGTGCCCGTTATTATCAAGCACAGTGTAAAGTCATCAATCACACTACAGTGACTTAAATTAACCCGATTAAAACACCTTTAAAACGCGAGCTAAGCCCTATTGTTTATAGACTTTTTCGATAAAATTGCTGCATGGCAAATTCATCCGTCATTTTTTGTTCTAAACGCATGGCCTGTTGCTGCGCCTTTTTCGCTTTATTGTTTAATAAAATCCCCACGGCCTGATGCTTTTGCTGACACGTCAGCCAATGGGTTTGTCGGTGTTGTTTCATCGAATGAGTTTCACTCACCGCTTCAAGCTGCCGCGCTATGGCCTCATCGATTTGCTTCACAAACTGATGAAACTGATGATAGCCACTGGCGCTAATACTTTTCCCTTGCTGACTTTCCATCTGCTTCATGTAATCGAGGCGATATTGTTGCAATGCGCCAAGCTGCTCTTGCTGTTTTTGCCATTCAAATTGAGCCGTTTTTAATTGTAAACTGGCCTGCTCTTCAGCCTCTTGGGCTAGCACTAAGGCTTTCTCTAACGGATCGGCTTTCATTGATACTTCCTTACATCATTCTGGACCAGACTCAAACCACAAAAACCAAACATTCAAAACTCAAAAAACACATCAAACTTTGCATTGCGTGCCTATCTGAGACAGCATCAATGCACTGCTCTCAAAATTAATCGCATCATGCATGGTTTGCCTTAAAAAGGCATTCATCGCAGGTTGTAACCGTATGGCATTATCCACACGAGGATCACTGCCTTGGCTATAAGCACCAATAGAAATGAGATCTTTGTTCTGTTGGTATAACGAATACACTTGCTTGACGCGGCGCATACACTCTAAATGCTCAGCATTGATGACCATCGGGGCAACGCGGCTAATGGAGGCTTCAATATCAATGGCAGGATAATGACCACTGTCGGCCAAGGTGCGAGATAAGACAATGTGTCCATCTAAAATGGCGCGTGAGGCATCGGCAATGGGATCTTGTAAATCATCCCCTTCAGTTAATACCGTATAAAAAGCCGTAATAGCACCTTGCTTATCACCACCATTACCTGCACGCTCAACCAGCTTGGGCAATTTGGCAAACACTGAGGGTGGGTAACCTTTGGTGGCGGGTGGCTCACCGATCGCTAAAGCCATCTCTCGTTGAGCTTGTGCATAGCGCGTTAAACTGTCCATTAATAACAGTACACTGTAACCTTGATCTCTAAAGTATTCGGCTATCCGTGTCGCGGTTTCACACGCACGCAGTCGCATTAACGGTGAAGTATCTGCAGGCGCCGCCACCACAACCGAGCGTGCCCGCCCTTGCTCACCCAAAATGTCTTCAATAAACTCTTTCACTTCTCGGCCACGTTCCCCCACCAATGCCACCACAATAATGTCGACATTCGCCCCCCGAGTCATCATGCCCAACAGCACACTCTTCCCTACGCCAGAGCCGGCAAATAATCCCATTCGCTGACCTTTGCCGACCGTTAGCATGGCATTAATCGCGCGAACGCCCACATCAAGAGGCTCACTGATCGCTCGCCGTGACAATGGATTAATCGCCGCCACATATGATGGCGCTTTACTGTGGGTATTTAATGGCCCTAAGCCGTCAATGGCTTTGCCACTCCCGTCGAGGACACGTCCTAACAATTCGAGACCCACATTTAAGCTTTCTTGCTCGCCCAGCGGCGTCACTCGCGCCCCAGGCAATACGCCGCGTAACTCTTCCACAGGCATCAAATATAACAAGCCTTCATTAAAGCCAATCACCTCTGCGGTTAATTCACCGTATAAGGTTTCAATACCGCATAAACTGCCTATCGGCGCACGGCAACCGCTTGCCTCTAATGTGAGTCCAACGACTCTGACTAATTGCCCACTGGCTTGAGGAATGAAAGACGGCACCTTAGCTTGATAGCGGTGTAATTTTTGCTGCAAAGCGGCAGTGCGCATTTGCCGGCTATTCAATGCTTTCACGCGGTGATATTTCACTGAAATCACGATCATGGATCTCATCATCGAGAACTGCTAATTGTTGTGCTTCCAGTTGTTGTTTGCTCTGTTCTTGCTGTTTTCTCTGTTCTTGCTGTTGTTGTTTGTTTTGTTCGAGCACGGCTTGCGTCTGTTGCCATTCACTGAATACGGCTTTTAAGCGACTCTCAAGGGTCAAATCTAACTGGCTCGGCTCGCAATGCATAATAAGACCCCCTTGCGTTAACGTGGGATCTTCTTCGAGGTGCCAGCCTTGCCGTTCTTGTTCGGTATGGCTATATAACAGGGCTATTACTTTAGCATCACTCGGATTCACGCGGATCGTAACCGTTTGCTTTTTAATCGGCAACGCATCGAGTCCGTGGCGTAATACATGGGCAATCTGCTCTGGTGCCAGCGTTAATTCATGCATGATCACGGCTTGAGAGAGTTTATCCACCAAGGAGATCAATTGTAATTCAATATCGGTATCGAGTAGCGCTAAAGGCTGGGTAAATTGTGTCAGTAAAGCTTCAAATTGATCAATGTGGGCTTGAGCCTGCTTCATGCCGTCTGCCAGGCCTTGATCTTGCCCTTGAGAGAAGCCTTCCTTGTGACCTTGTTCAAGGCCGGTCAATTGGCCCTTTTCGAATCCTTCACCAAAGCCTGCTGCTTTTCCATGTTCAAAGCCCGCCTGTTCCGCTTCTTGACGGATCCCTTCGATTTCACTCAATGTCGGCGGCAATACCCCTTCTTCCTCTTCGGCATCTTCGATTTCGGCCGCCATAATGACTTGCTGGCGACCAAACATGTCCAGCATGTCATCATCCACAGTATGGGTGACATCAGGAAGTTCCCAATGACTGAACTCACTATGAACGGATCCTTTATCTGACATCACTACCTCTACTGCTACTGCTTATTTCAGAACAATTTATTCCAAGCCTGTTTATTTCATAACGGCTTATGTCAAAGCCGCTTTTCTGGAACGAGCCAGATAAAATATAGCTGTTCATTTCGTTTGAGAAAACGATAAACCCGTTAAAAAATTATAAGAACTCGTCATGTCCACCTCCAGCCAACATCAATTCACCGCTGTCACTTAAACGACGTGCTATGGATAATATTTCCTTCTGTGCCACTTCGACTTCACTGATCCGAATAGGCCCCATAGCCTCTAAATCATCTCGCAACAGTTCAGCCGCTCTTTTAGACATATTATTGAGCATTTTATCCCGAAGTTGATCATCCGCCCCTTTCAATGCTTTTAACAAAACATCTTGCTGCACTTCTCTGAGCAAAACTTGGATCCCCATGTCATCAACAATATTTAAGTTTTCAAAAACAAACATAAGATCTTGAATTTGCTGCGCCATTTCTTCATCGGACTCACGCATGGTCCCCATGAGATGACTTTCAACGCCGGTATCGAGGTAATTCATAATACTGGCCGCCGCTTTTAATCCGCCCATTTTGGCAGCTTGCGCGCCCCCTTGACCCGCAAACTGTTTCTCCATGATGTCATTCAGTTCTTGCAGAGCCGCTGGCTGTACCTCTTCGAGATTAGCAATTCGCATCATCAGGTCAAGACGGGTATTTTCGGGAAATTGCGCAAAAATCTCGGCAGCTTGATCGGGTTCTAAATACGATAAAACAATGGTTTGAATTTGTGGATGCTCATTTTGAATAATGGTCGCCACTTGACGAGCATCCATCCATTTAAGCGAATCTAAACCTTTCGCACCGCTCCCCATAATGATCTGATCAATGAGATTGCCCGCCTTATCTTCGCCTAAAGCGGCGGTTAATGCCTTACGAACAAACTCTTCACTGTTAAAACCTATAGAGGAGTATTTCTGAATATCATCAAGAAATAATTTATGGACACCAATCACTTTCTCTTGACCAAAATCTTTCATGCTCGCCATGGCCATACCGACTTTTTGTACTTGTTTGGGTTCCAAGTGCTTTAAAATCGACGCCGCATCGGCCTCGCTCAGGCTCAACAGTAAAATAGCGGTTTTCTCTATACCGGTCAGCTCACTGAGATTCTCAGTCGTTTTTATCCCCGTCGTTACATCGTTACTCATCGTTTAATAACCAATTTTTGACCACTTGAGTCGATAATTCAGGCTCATTGGCCACAATCGCGCGGATGGCTTTTATCATGTCGTCATCCTTATGCAGGTTGGGAATTAAAATAGAACCATCATCGGCATAGCTGTATTCTGCTTCGGGTCGCTCTAACATGCCTAACGTATCCGCAGCGTATTGATCTTCAATTTCAGCGAGCTCATCCCCTTGGGGTTTATCCTCTAACAATAATGGCGCTTCAGGGTCAATAAGGCGTTTTAGCATGGGGCGCACCACGGCTAAAATCAGTACCAACACCACTAATGCGCCCAACAGTAATTTGACCGCTCGCCAAAACCAAGCCTGTTCCCATATCTGAACGTCTTTAGGCGCTGGCATTAACTGCTCAAGAAAAGGCACCGACACCACTTCAATAACATCGCCACGCTGGGCGCTGAACCCTATCGCACCTTCCAATAAACGACGGATATTGGCGATTTCCGCTTCACTTCTAGACACACGATTAATCGAACCATCTTCAAGTGGCTGATCCGTTTTGAAATCAATGGCCACAGATACACTCACACGGCTTAATGTGCCGACTTGCTGACGGGTGTGACTGATAGTGCTATCGAGTTCAAAATTACGCGTCGCTTCTTTATGCGTCGCGCCGCGATTGTTTAATGTGGCACTATATTGACTGGCTTCTTCTGGAATTTGCGCATCCATCGGCGGCTGATTCGACAGGGCACCGGGGATCCCGCCATTCCTCCCTGCCACAGTATTATTTTCCACTGTCATTTCACTGCGTAATGAAGGCTGCTGAGGGTTATAACGTTTGGCCGTTTTTTCAACAGCGGTGAAGTCCATACTGACATCCACTTGGGCGGTAAAGTTTTCAGGCCCAAGAATAGGCATTAAAATGGACTCAATTTTATGTCGGTATTCAGACTCTTTTTGTTGGACTAATTCTTGCTCTCGGCGCGCTCTTGCTGATGCCGCATCTTGGCTGCCTGAATTGAGTAAACGCCCATTGGCGTCGGTAACAGTGACCTTAGTCGGCTCTAAATCGTGCACCGCTGATGCCACTATATCCACGATAGCATCGATTTCTTCTTGCCCTAACTGGCGTCTGCGTGTATTCACCACCACAGTCGCACTCGGTTTAGCACGATTTCTGGCAAATACATTTTCTTTGGGCAGCGCTAAAATCACTTTCGCCTGCTCAACATTTTTAAGGGCTTCAATCGCTCGCGCCAAATTAAGTTCTTGGCTGTATTTCAGCCGTGCTCGCTCCATGCGTTGACTCACGCCAAAGCCACTGTCTTTATTTAAAAAGTCTTCATTTTTACTGCTATGGTCAATCCCCGCGCGACTCAGAAGCATTTTAACATCTTGATATTGACCTTCGGGGACTTTAACCAGATCGCCTTGAATTTTATATTGAATATTATTTTTATCTAATTCATCAAGTACTGCAATCATCTCCTCAGTCGTCATTTTAGCTAAAGGGCGAAATTCACTCTCTTGGGCCCAGATCATAATGGCCACAGCCAAGGCGAGACAAATGACTAAGGCTAAAATCATAGTCACTTGTTTTAATACATCGCCTCCACCTAGGCTGCCCAACAAACCGATTCTTTCTTCCTTTGGCTCACCGGATTGATTGCTCTTAGCTAAAGCGGGATCATTGCCTACTACTATTATATCGGTACTCACAATCGCTTATTATCCTCAACAATCATTCACTTCATGATCAAACGCTTAGTATCTTTAGGCAATGGCTAAACGGGCATACTCATGATTTCTTTATACGCATCGACCAATTTATTACGCACCTGCACTGTGGCTTCAAAGACTACACTGGCTTTTTCACGTGCAATCACTGTATCGCTTAATGTCACACTCGAATCGCCCATATCCAGTTTTTGTGACATTTGGCCCGCATTGGACTGTAAGCTATTCACATTACCGATGGCTTGAGACAGTAAATCACCGAAATCACTCCCTGCGGTATTTTGTACTTGCTGACTGATGGCGGGCATGATGCTGCCCTTTTCCATCTCATTAGTCCTATTTTTTGTCTCTAATTGCTCATTAATCGCCTGCATTTCTTGCAATAACGGATTGCTACTCAACTGCATCTTTTCTCCTTAGCACTGCTCTCACCCAGCCGAGGCTGATCACATGGGTCCATTAACACAAACATTTTTCAGCGCTTCGAAGTAAGTGTTCACTTCACAGATTATTGTATTCAAAAACCGCGACGAAAAATTGACGCTTGTTGCTCTATCATTGAAAAAGCAATATCTCGGCCACTTTTAAGAAATCTTTAGAAATATTTTCAAAAAATCACTCAATGACGTCACCTTAGCGAATAAAACACGCTAAGAATGAGCCTTAATAAATCTGCTCAAGCATGTTAATATTGTCCGCTTAAAAGCGTTTAACGAGATCTCACATGAGTCCGCTAGAAAATATTATTATGACCGCGCATCACATCGAAAGCCAAGGCAGACAACCGAGTTTAGCGCTCATTAAACGTCAGCTCGGCACCCAGTTTCCCATGCCTTTACTTATTCAAGGATTGCAGCAGTATAAAAGCCTGTCAGATCTTGAAAAACAGCAACTATCTCAACACGCAATGGCCTTAGATAAACAAAACCATGCCCATGCTGAAACTCCCCATTCGAGTACCACAGAACAACATGCCACCGAAGCTCATACTCAACAGCAGGTGCTGCAATTGACACAACAAATCACCCTGCTCAAGCAAACACTGGGGCAATTAACCCAGGAGCATCAAGCGCTGCAAGTACGAGTGACTCAACTTGAAGTCCGTCAAAAAAACCAAAGTAATAGCAATAGTGAAATGCCAACAGGAAACAACTCCCCATGCAAGTGATGGAACTCAGATTTGAATGCTTTGCCGACACCACCATTAGTGCAGCCGAAAAAGCCATTAATCATTTACTCGAGGCCCTACGCGCCAATGGCCAAATCTTGGGGAGAGAATTTGCCGTCGCGTTTAATGATGGGGAGTTTAAAGTCAGATTATTAATGCCTGAAAAAACCAGTCTCAGTCATAAATACCATAGCCCTTGGGTTAAACAGGCATTAGTCGCATTAACAGAGGCTAAGCTATTAGCACCAAGAGAAAAATATATAGGCCAAGATATTAACTCTGAAGTGAGCTACACCGAAGTGCCCAGTTGGCAGATCATTTACACCAGCTATGTGCACATGTGCTCGCCCCTTCGCAGTGGTGATACGCTACAACCAATCCCATTGTATCAAATACCCGCGACCTTTAATGGTGATCACAAACGGGTGATCCGCTGGCAAACTGAATGGCAAGCCTGCGATGAACTGCAAATGGCGGCAGGAACGAAAGCAGAATTTTCGGCTTTAAACGAGCTAACGTGTCACAAAAGCGATCTGTTTCGTCGTGGCTGGGACATACGCGGACGCATTGAATATTTAACTCAAATCCCGACGTATTATTACTTGTATCGAGTCGGTGGAAAGAGTCTTGAAGCCGAACTCAATCGTCCCTGCCCACGCTGTGGCAATACTGAGTGGCGAGTCGAGACTCCACTATTAGAGCTGTTTCATTTCAAATGTGATGATTGCCGCATCGTCTCGAATATCTCTTGGGACCATCTTTGATTCAATTTATCAAAAATAAGCAATCTATGATTAACGGCCACGTAAACTCTCACGTAAATGTTGATACATGCTTTTAAAGCGTTGCCAAATACCAGGATGATCGGCCGCCCCCTCCATTGCCTCTTCTAACTCGTGGTAAGTTTTAGCGGGGCTGACTCTTGGCGTCAGTTGGCTGATAAAATCATTCAAGCTATCGGCTAAACAGGTAGACTGCACTTCACCCGGTTTTTCTATCCACACACTGCCATCATCATTATTCACTGTGATCATGGTATCGTTTTCGTCAAACACGCCGATAAACCAGGTTAACGGCTGTTTTAACTTTTTCTTCATCATTAAATGACCAATGATATTTTGTTGTAAACATTCAAAGTCATTTTGGTTCCACACCTGTAAAATTTCCCCCTGCCCCCATGAAGAATCAAACATCAAAGGGCCGGAAAAATAATGCCCATAAAGCGCATCGATATCAGTATGCAAAGAAATTTTTAAAGCTTGATTCAGATTATCAAAGTTACCCGCTTCATCTCTTATCACACTAACCCATTGAACAGGTTCATCTTGAGTCAAATTAACCTCGTCAAGAATACAATCAGAATGCTCACCTTTGGCAAAAAAACGAGGACACTCATTTAATTGTTCTTGATATGCCTGATGGTAGGCGTTAAAAAAATTTGTTAATGCAGGTAAAGAAGACACTGAGGATAATTCCAAAATCAGTTATAATGATGGCCTATTTTGACACGGAAATTGTATTGATGACACAAGATCATGATCCTTATGGTGATGCTCATGAACTTTCAGAGCTCACGCTAGGTAAAGCCAGCGAATACGAATCTATATATAACCCTAAGCTATTGCAAGGTGTCCCAAGGACATTGAATCGAGACGCCATCGCATTAACGGCCGATAACTTGCCTTTTAAGGGCAGTGATATCTGGACGGGATATGAATTATCTTGGCTGAATCCGAAAGGAAAGCCCATGGTGGCAATTGCAGAGTTTTCTCTGCCTTTCAATACAGACAACCTTGTTGAGTCAAAATCGTTTAAACTCTATCTGAATAGCTTTAATCAAACTCATTTTGACAATATCAAAGAGGTACGTGAGACCTTAATCCGCGATCTCAGCGCTTGCGCCCAAGGTGAAGTGAGTGTCAATATCATCGAACCAAGACAATTTTCAAATCAACGCATTATCGATCTTCCCGGTACTTGCATTGACAATTTAGATATCGAAGTCGATAACTATGACTTTAATCCTGAGTATCTACAAAATAGTACCGATGATAAAATCATCGTCGCTGAAACACTCAATTCCAATCTCTTAAAATCAAATTGTTTAATCACCCATCAACCTGATTGGGGTAGCGTCATGATCCGTTATCAAGGCCCTAAAATCAATAAAGAGAAATTACTGCGTTATCTCATTTCATTTCGCCAACACAATGAGTTTCATGAACAATGTGTCGAACGGATCTTTGTCGATTTAAAACGCTTTTGCCAATGTGCCAAGTTGACAGTCTACGCCCGATATACGCGCCGTGGTGGCCTGGATATCAATCCATATCGCAGTGATTTTGAAACGCCATCAGATAACCACCGAGTCGCCAGACAGTAGTCATTCAATTCGCTGCCATCAATAGTCATTAAGAATTGATATTCAAATATGCAATAAACGAAGTCTAATACTTCGTTTATTGATTGATTATTTTTGTTCAGCCCGCTGGTTCTTTTTCTTCTATTATACTTTTCTATTTCACTCTATTATCTACTCCAGATCGCAGTGACTTACGAAATATTGACAAATTAGCCTGACAATATGAGATCTATCTCTAGTCTCCAATTTAATCATCTATGAACAATTTTACCTTTTCGCGACTGATCCCCATTCTACTCAATAGCGGGTGATGGGGATCAATTAACCTGAACTCAGATTAAGCCGCATCACTGAATAGCGCTATTTCCGTCCCGACCTGCATTATAATGCTTAGTAATAACAGTCTATTACGCTCGAAACTCCCCTTGATATCGACAAATATGTCAGCACTCACTAGGTAATCCATAATGGCAATAATTTAATAAATAAAAAGTAAGCCTGACACTCATTATCTCAAGCTCAGGTTAGTTAACGCTAATGAATATGTCATCAATAAATATTTTTATTTCATCTTATTCTTTAATATGAATAAAACATTAATTTTTTTTAACCTTAAAGAATCTTAGTAGTAGCCTTAATATGACATTCAAGATAATGAAGACTAAACCTTATGATTTAAAAATAATCACAAAAAAAATAAACGCAAATTATTCAATAACTTAATAATTTTAAAGGGTAAAATAACATCTAAAAACATAGTAAACAATACTGATATTGATTCTTATTAGTAACAGTATTACATATTTATTTAAAATAGCCAGTTCGTTTTATAAACAAAAAAATGAATTTTATTACTTACCATTACTTATATATCAAAATTTGTATATTTTTTTTAAGAGAATATTTGAACTTTACTTACTTAAAACTGACTGACTATATACATGAACAATAAAAAATTGACCTTTACTGACATGCAATAAAATATAAGTAGACGTTATTAATAGACTATTACTACCCCTAATTGATATTTTAGCGGCATCCATTATATTGACATTTAAAAAAGACACGCTATTAATTTATATTGTACTGCATGAACGGCAGTTAAAATACAAACATAGTTAACATGTCAATTGTATAATAATATTTATTACAAACAACATACATAACTCAATTTATTTATAATATAGAAAGACTGGACTTATAATTAAAACAACAAATAGACCATATTAAATTTAATATTCTAGGAGATATTTATGCTTCAAACTCATTTGAATCTGGACTATTCTAATGAAAAAGTGAAAAATCAATTTTTCAAAAAAAATCATATCGCAATACAGCAACACCAGTTCCATATTCATATCAATACGAATTCTCAAAGAGAGAAAATAGAATGCTATATCGCTAGGAAATTTCAACAAATACATCAAGCAAAAATCACTCATTTCATGCCCATTTTACTTGAAATGTCATTAAAAGAGCACCCTCAAGCGGTGGTCGGTTTAATGCCAGGATCCTCAGAAAAATTTTTTCTAGAACAATATCTTTCTGTTGCTGCTGAAACGCTTATCTCAACTGTCACACATCAACCCATTGAACGCCATTCCATTGTCGAGATTGGAAATTTAGCGATCACACACAATGGCTCTGGATTAATTTTATTTAGCCTTATGGCTAATATGCTTATCAATGCCCATTATCAGTGGATCATCTTTACCGCCACAGACGAAGTGAAACGCCTCCTAAGACGCTTAAATATAGAACTCATACCCATTGCAGATGCTCATCCCGAAATAAATCAAAATCATTGGGGGAGTTATTATAATAATAATCCCCAAGTGATTACTGCAGATTTGAAAAAAATCACCGCCAATAATGCTCAAATATTAAATCGTATCAAGAAAAAGTATCAAAATAATATCGATGAGATCTCTCGCCAATTTATTAAAAACCCATCCTCCTCTCGTTAGGTAAAAGCCATGACATCAATCACTCATAAATTACGTCAAATAGGGAAACAACTTCCCTTAGAGCAGCCCGCACTCATCAATGACAAAGAAAGTCTTTCTTATAATCAATTAGCGAATCGAATATCTAAAATAAGCTATTGGATCACATCATCGAAGATTAATGTTATTGGCCTACATATTCAAAACAGTATCGATTGGGTTGTGATTGATTTAGCTTGCCAAGAGGCTGGGATTATTTGTGTCCCATTACCCACTTTTTTTAGCCAAGAACAACTTATTCATAGCATTCAGAAAACTGGCATTGACATTCTATTCACCGAAAATGCGAATATTCAATCTCATTTTATTAATTCACATCAACAAATCTCCCCGATTGGATTAACAGCCACACTTTATACTTTATTATTAAATACCAATATTAATGTTTCTTTCCCTAAAGGCACGCAAAAAGTCACTTTTACATCAGGCTCTACAGGCACGCCAAAAGGCGTGTGCCTGAGTATGGAGCATCAGTGGCAAGTGGCAGACTCATTAGCCTCAACGACTCCACTATCACAAACAAGACATTTATGCTTACTGCCACTCAGTACATTACTTGAAAATATTGCCGGGGTTTATGCCCCTCTACTCAATAGCGGCAGCATATACCTTAGTGATGATAATACCCGTGGTATGGGACAGAGTTCTCAACTTGATGTGAACACTTTTTTAGCACATTTATATGATCAAGCCCCCAATAGCATTATCATTATTCCTCAATTATTGTCTGTTTTAATTCAAGCCTGCCAGCAAGGTTGGCAAGCCCCCTCCTCTTTGCATTTTATTGCCGTTGGAGGCGCAAAGATATCGGCAGATTTAATCACCCAAGCCCAAGCTTATGGGTTACCGGTTTACCAAGGGTATGGTTTATCTGAGTGTGGGTCGGTTATCTCATTAAATACACCCAATGCCAATCAGCCCTATAGTGTGGGGAAAACGCTATCTCATTGCAGAATTACCATTGAAAACAATGAAATTATTATCGAAGGTGCATGTCATTTAGGTTATTTACATCACCCTAGCACTTGGTACCCAAAGAAAATATTTACCGGAGATACGGGTTACTTTACCGATGGCTATTTGACCATCAATGGCCGATTAAAAAACACCTTAATTACCAGTTTTGGACGTAATATTAGCCCTGAATGGGTGGAGTCCGAACTCACTGTGTCGATAATAACGCAATGCATGGTTGTTGGTGATGGCCAACCTTATTTATCGGCATTAATCAGCACTGCAAAACACACTTCTCATTCACAAATACAAACTTGGATTAATCACGTCAATCAGAAAATGCCTGATTATGCGCAGATCCATTCATGGATCCGCATTAATGAATCCGCTTGGCGTCCACTCTCGACGCCCAATGGCAGATTACATCGCCCCAGCGTCAGCCAAAGATTTAAGCTTGAAATACAAAATTTTTATCGATAACGCATTCATTACTTAACACCACCAAATATAACGGGCTTCCTTATGAAATTTTTTGATCGCTTACAAAAAGAAACTCAACAAAGTCGTGACTACCTTTTCACGGCCCCCATCATTCACCGTGCGATGTCTGGGGATTTTACCTTAGAGGATTATGCAGCCTTCTTACTTCAAGCCTATCATCATGTCAAACACACCACGCCTTTATTAATGGCCACAGGATCTCATATCGATGGGTCAAGAGAATGGCTTAGAGATGCTGTAGCTGAATACATAGAAGAAGAACTCGGCCATCAAGAGTGGATTTTAAATGATATTACAGCTTGTGGATTCAATAAAGAAAAAGCGCGTAATAGCAAGCCAAACATGTCAACAGAACTTATGGTTGCATATACTTATGACTCGATTAATCGTGTCAGTCCACTTACTTTTTTTGGACTGGTACAGGTATTAGAAGGCACAAGCATTCAAATCGCCGATCAAGCGGCTCAGAAAATACAGCATCACTTAGCGTTACCCCAAAAAGCCTTTAGTTACTTGCATTCTCACGGGCAACTCGATCAGGAACATATCAAATTTTTTGAAAAACTGATGGATAAAATTGAAGATGAACAAGAGCAACAACAGATCATTCATGCCGCTCAACGTTTCTATCATTTGTATGGGGATATTTTACGCGAATTATCACCGGAACAAGCCAAGACAATTGCATAACTCTTTCCCATATTTAAGGTGATATCATGAAATTACAAGATAAATGCGTATTATTGACTGGCGCATCCGGAGGAATTGGTTACGCCATTGCTAAAGCGCTTGATATTGAAGGTTGCCAGTTATTACTTACTGGTCGCAATCAAGAGAAACTGCAAGGTTTACTCAATACATTGAGTGGAAATAAACATCAGATCTTATGCGCCGACTTGACGCTTACCCGTGATCGCCAGCAATTACTCACGAGGGCAAAACAACTCGACTGTGAAATAATCATTAATGGATTAGGTGTTAATCAGCTATCTTTATTAACACAAGCGACAGATAGCCAAATAGAAGAAATGATGGTAATTAACTTGCAGATCCCTATTCAACTTTGTCGAGGGTTTATACCATTGTTAAATCAAAAAAACGATCCGACCATTGTCAATATTGGCTCAATATTAGGCAGTATAGGCTATGCAGGATCAACGCTTTATTGCAGTAGTAAATTTGGCTTAAGAGGGTTTACTGAATCCTTAAGACGTGAATTAGCCGACACCAATATCCGAGTGATCTACTTTGCTCCACGAGCAACCAATACCGAACTGAACAACCAAAAAAATCAGGCCATGAATCAAGCCTTGGGTAATCAGGTTGACGAACCTAGCGTTGTAGCCAACACCTTAGTGCACTTGTTAAAGCAGAAGAGAGCAGTCACTTACTATCTAGGTTGGCCTGAAAAATTATTTGTACGCTTAAACAGTCTATTCCCTCGGCTAGTCGATAAAGCCCTATTAAAGCAATTACCCATTATTCGCCGTTTCACGGCTTAAACACAACCTTTCTGGAGCACTATGATGAAACGCTACTTTTATACAAAAACGATGGTAATGACCATCGCGACATTAACCCTCTTTTCAACAGCCACATTTGCTGCGCAAACCAGCCAACAAGCCATAAGTAATCTACAAAAAGAGTGGGCTGTCGATAACTATCAGCTTAAAGATGATGCTCAGGAAGCTGCCTTTACTCAACTCATGAAAAAAGCCGATGAAGATGTCGCAACATTTTCAGACGATGCCGGCATACATATTTGGCGAGGTATTATTTATTCAACTTATGCAGGAATCACTGGCGGAATAGGCGCTTTAAAATATGCAAAATCTGCAAAATCTGACTTTGAAAAAGCCCTATCACTCGATCCTCTCGCGCTAAAAGGTTCAGCTTACACTAGCTTAGGTATGCTTTACCTACGCGTACCTGGCTGGCCAATCGGTTTTGGTGATGATGATAAAGCACAAAGCTTGCTCAAAAAAGGGCTTAAAGCCAATCCCAATGGCATAGATGCAAATTATTTTTATGCCCAGTATTTGATGGAAGAAGATGAATATAAACAGGCAAATAATTATTTAGAAAAAGCACTACTCGCCCATGCTCGCCCTACCCGTCCACTGGCTGATAAAGGCAGAAGAGAAGATATTCAAAACTCGCTGGCTGACATAAAAAAAGAACTGGAATAAAACATTATTTCAGCGATATTGCTTGTCTTAAAATGACACTATCGACAAGCAATATCCTGCTGGTTGGGCTAGTTATTGACCTACAGGCTGTAAATAACCATTAATTTCCCCTTTCATATTCAGTTTAGTATGCAGGTTAAGGTTCATTGTCCCTGTTTTTAGCTCCTCAATGGCACTGGGCTCGACATGTTCCCACTCCCCTTTAATATAACCACTATTGCCCACAGGACAATCACCCGTTAAACCTTCTCTGCCTTGATTATCTTTAGTTTTAGGCCAATCTTTTACCATTCCTGGTTTTTCAGGCTGACCACAAATGGTCTGAACAATGGGATTACCTTGTGGATCTTTAGAATGAAAATGCGCCATCACTAAGCCTTCACCCGATAATCCACTGTAACTAATGTAAAAACGTAATGTTTCTTTTTTAATATCATAAGTGAGCACAGCAAAACCACTGGCATCTTTGGGCGTATTAGCCTCCACAGCTTTGCCATCCAATTTTTTTTCCAATAAAGATGACAAATCCACTTTGAAAGTTAAATAATTATTGTTACTCGCCCGTCCCTCCGCATTTCCACCTTTATGGCCATGGGCATACACTACGCTCATAGCACTGAGTAAAAGAGCAAAACTCGATAATAATAGTATTAATCTCTGTGTCATTGATTTCATAATTTCCCTTTCATTCGTTAATTTTTAATTTAATGATTTAAATTAATCTGTTTTTTTAAAAACGATAGCTCATATTGACACCAAAGCTATTAATTTGATAATACATAAAATCTTCATAGCCACTACCACCTTGTATTTCGTAACTTAGCTCAGTTGAATTAAGGTGTTTATATTCAAAGCTCAACTTCAATTTATGGTTAATGTCATAGCTAAAACCCATGGTCAATTGATATGCCATTACATAATCATCTTGGGAGACATAATTACTGATATCCATGTTCACACCAATCAAACCTAAACCCACCCCGATAAAAGGTTTAATCGGTAGCTGTTTTATTTTCCAGTCATAATATAGGTTGCCTAAATATGTTGTCGCACTGCTTTTGGTTGAATCTAACGAAGAAGTACCCGTTTGAGCCGTTTTCATATCATTATTATAATGATCAATACTGAATGCTACCCGCCACTCATGAGCTTGATAGCCTAAGGCTCCGCCGAAATTTAACCCAGGATCATAAGTCATTTGAAGCCCGCCACCAATCTCTCTAACTGTTACATCACCATTGTAATAAACATCTTGATTTGACTGAAAATTAGCACCTACAGACAGTTGCGCATACACGGCTTGCCCGGGCATTCTACCCGACTTTTTCTTGTGATGATCTGCTATAGCAAGCGTAGAAAATAGACTTGCTAAAAAATAGCTTGAGATTAACAACATTAGCTTTATATTTTTCATAATCATTCCCTATTACATTATTAATAAATAACGTCATCAAGTTAACTCCTTGGTTCTTACCTATGATTAAACAACATATACCAACAATTTTAAATAATATAAAAGATACTGAACAAAAGCATTAGCTATGAACGCTACCGACTATATTTTCAATTATTTAGCATTATAAATATCCTTTTAATATTCTTTAATCATTAAACATGTACATAACGACTAGTCATTAAGTACTAACGTCAACAATATTATTTTTAATACTTTTGTTTTTAATGAAAATATCACCTTACCGTGTTATTTAATATATTGTTCTATATTAATCTGATGACAGATCGCAAAATCAATTAAATATATTCATTTCAGACTCCTCTGAAATAGGCTCATCTGAATAGCCTAGTTAATTGGCATTTAAGAATGGACTCTGCTTAGGGCCGATCAAGTAATTTCGTGGTATTAGATGATCCAAAACACAATGACATATTCATCCACAAACGGAGAAAAATGGAATGCACTCACGTAAAATGATAACTTTATTGCTGTTACTCTTTTCCTTCATACTCAACATTCATGCTGTTAAGGGCACCACATTTGCCGCTATCGGCGACTATGGGGACAGTGGCTCAGCTCGCTCTGATGTCGCCAACTTGGTTGACAGTTGGAGCCCAGAGTTCATTATCACTTTAGGCGATAATGATTATGAATATAATTACAATGTCTCTGTCGTGCCTTACTATGGCGACTATATAAGCGATACCTGTACCCAGAACCGTTTTTATCCCTCATTTGGTAATCATGACTGGAATGGCACCAATGGCTATGATGATGTCTTTCCTTGCACCGATAGCAATTACCAATTCACTAAAGGTAATATTGAATTTTTCACCGTTAACAGTGATTCCCTCAGTAATAGCCAAATAACATGGCTACAAACAGAATTAGGTAATTCAACAGCCACTTGGAAAGTAGTTTTCTTCCATCATCCACCTTACTCCAGTGGCGGCCATGGCAACAACAGCTTTATGCAACTCGATTATGTCAACTGGGGAGCAGATTTAGTCCTCGGGGGTCACGATCATTCCTATGAACGTATAGAGCGCGATGGTATCCACTATTTCGTCAATGGATTGGGCGGGCGTGGCATATACGATTTTGACAATTGCTGTGTCTCTGGCAGTCAAAAGCGCTACAACAATAATTACGGGGCGATGCGCTTTGATGTAATGGGTAATGATATGCGCATACGTTTCATCAATCGTAGTAACAGTACTATTGACGATATCACTCTCACTAAAAACCCCGATAATACCGACCCTAATTATTGTGATGTCAGTGGAGGCACCGATTATGAATACATCAATAAAATCGCCATTGCCTCGTTTGAAAACCATTCCAATGGCAGCGGAACGAATGGCTATACAGACTTCACCGCGCAAACGATTTCCTTAAGCGCCAACAGCAATACGCCGATCACCTTAACCCCAGGGTTTGTACAAGGTGCTTATACTGAACATTGGAAAGTTTGGATCGATCTCAATCAAGATGGAGACTTCACTGATAATGGTGAAACAATCTTAAGTGACTTATCTGGCAGCACTGAATTAAACGATCAAATCACACTCTCATCCGCGATGACGGGCACCACTCGGATGCGTATTGCCATGAAATACAATAGCGAACCTACCTCGGCTTGCGGTTATATTGGTGATGGAGAAGTCGAAGATTATACGGTAACGATTAAATAAAGCTTGCCACTCACTCTCAAGTTCGAGCATTTAAAATCATATACGATAAAATCTACGACATGGCGCATAAATAAGATATCACTCATTTATGCGCCAATATTTCTATTTACTCATGAGAAAAGTTAAAATTACTTTACTCGCGAGACTACCAAGGTCCGTAGGGCGGCTCATAAATAAAATTAGCCTTCAAGGATTGATCCCCTTTATCCGTCGATATTTGGCAAGCACCACTACCACTACAAGCTCCGCTCCAACCGATAAACCGTGTATTGGCATAATTAGTCGATGCCGTTAATGAAATAATATCTAATGCAACTGGCAAATGAATCGAGCAGTTACCTGTATTGCAGATCGTTACCCCATTATGCTTGATATAGCCCACCTCACCTTGCGTAATAGATAGACCCACATGGAGCCAATCAATAACCTCATCAAAGGCCCTCAACTTTGAAGAAACAGCACATTGCTCACCTTGATCATTAATACCAATCACTTGATAATTAGGGTTATTTATAGATCTTACTTCACCATTCCACATCACCTCACTTTGCTCTGCTAATAAGTGATCATCATTATAAATACGATACAGAGTAGCGCATGTCTCTGCCTCCCACTCTAAATAAACTTTTCCTTCCCCTAGAGATAATAACAAGGAAATATTTTCAGGTAATTGATAGCCTATATATCCATGACCATCATTCGCAACAAAGTCATCATTGAGTTGATTTTCATCCCAATTGCCATCAGGACCTATATAACTGCCGCCCCCACCACCACCCCCTACAGAAAGCCCACCCGATACAGCGCCTGCACCACCACCTGAATATCCTCCACCTCCTCCACCAGCGCTAATTGTACTGATTAATTCCTCAGCAATCCCGTTACCACCTCCACCCACACCAAAAATACCATAATCGCCACCGCTTGGACCTGGATTAATACGCTGATACTCCTGCCATGTGGGCGCAGTATAATTTACGCAAATAGGGTGATAAGCATTGGTTTGATATTCTTGTCCATGAGGACAAAAACTCACCACCCATGTGCTCTTATTCTCAATGATAGTATCTTCATGGCAAGTATTAAGCGTAATATTTGCACCAACATTATTACTTTCACGCGCAATGCATCGCTCAGGTTCGCGTTTTAAATGAAACTGTTTGTTAAAATACACAAAGCGACTGTTATTATTATCGATAGAACACTTCGCCAATATGGCTGACTCAGTATTGTTACCGCTTTGCGAAAATCCTAAGCAATATTGATGATCCGCTGAACTTCTAATTTGCCCTGTAATTGAATCGTAACTCCACTCTTGATTTTCTTGAGAGCCAGTATCACATTTATCCCAATAGTGGATTGTTTGCCCTAGCTCGAACCCTGATTTACTCTTA
Organism: Shewanella surugensis; assembly: GCF_023284005.1. GTDB lineage: Bacteria > Pseudomonadota > Gammaproteobacteria > Enterobacterales > Shewanellaceae > Shewanella > Shewanella surugensis. The sequence goes on along the minus strand of NZ_JAKIKS010000022.1, from coordinate 27,581 downwards.
TGAATGCAAGCATTATGCCCTCCACCATAAAAATAACCTCGTAAAACTGGATACGCAGACGCACCACCGCGAGATCCAGAATCATGATCACTATTACGATGTTGATCAGCAGTCACATGCCCCCCTCGGCTGTATAAGCCTCCGCCACCTGCTATCCCAGAGCTTTTATCCGGTCCTTTATTATAAGTACCATCACCACCACGTCCAAATTGTCCACCATCACCACCAGAAAAATCCCCCACCCCTACACCCGCAGAACCATTTTCACCTAACACTCCATGCTTACCTCCTGCTCCCCCCCCCCCAGCCACAAGTAAAGGGTGCCAATCTTCTGTTACAGGATCTTGGTAAAAAATGCCACTGCCACTGCCTCCATGAGCAAAGTTACTCTCGTGATATGAAAGCCCTTGTCCGCCAACAATAAAACGCATTTTAGCACCGACAGGTATTAATTCTCCGATTATAAACTCTCGACCAACGGTTGCACCTACGCCACCATCACTATCACTAGCACCTTTAATATACCCCCCACTACCATCCCCACCTTTCACCTGAAAAAACACACGACTACCTTCAGGCATATCAAGAAAGTAATCATGAACGACACCATCAAACTCAAGCTGACCTTTAACATCTGGGAATCGATCCACTAATATTTCAGCCAAACTAAATAAAGGTAACAAGGCCCCCACACAGAATACGTAATAAATGTGTCTATAAAAAAAGTTAACAATATTCATGTTATGCCTTCATACAATATATTTACTAAACAATTACAGGTAGCATATCAATAACAATGAATACCATCATCCTTGTATTTGTAATGGAATATGTAGATAGTTCACTCTATATATAACGAAAACATACAAACCAAGTGGTTATATAAAAACAAAAACGAACCATGTAAATTACATTAAATTAGATTAATGATTTGAAAATGACAATCTTGTTGACTTCACTTCTTAATGAGTGTCATTTAATCATTAACATCGTTTGCCATTGTTCCCCTTGATGCTTTAATATCATCAGACTTAAAGAAATCATTCACTCTTATTAATAACAAGCCACACATCATTAATATAGACTTTCATATATTCCCGTAAACACTTAGCTTTAACACTCAATAACCGTCCACTTGGCCATACGGCAAACAGTTCACGTTCAGGTCCTCGCCATTGGGGTAATACATGATGCAACAAACCGTTATTGATTTGGGTATTCACTTGGCTCATCGGCAGTAAAACCATCCCTAAACCATCACAAACAAATTGGGTCATTAAACTGATATCATTGGTAATGATCTCTAACTTGGGATACAAGATTTTCTGTTGTGCTGACGCTTCATCCGTTAAATGCCAAACAAGCACACTCGGATTACCGATTAATTGATGTGAGTTCAACTCATCCAGAGTTTGAGGCAGTCCTTGCCGCTTAATATAATCCAATGAGGCTACAATAACCGTCGGCGCTGTTGATACAAATTCGAGTCACTTTGAGGCCCGATCCGCAAAGCCAGATCGGCTTGCGATGACACTAAGTCTTCTAATTGGTTATTTAACAGTATTTCAAATTAGATCTTAGGGTAGGCTTTAATAAAGCATTACCACATAGGCTGTAAGAAGCCAATAGAGATATTCGTGGGTGCCAGCACTTTTAATTTTCCGCTCATATCCGATCGATCGGCGCGCAAATTATGTTGGATGACTTCAAACTGCTCAATTAAATCGGCATAGGCCTGATAATACGTCTCACCTTCTTGAGTTAATACACATTGTCTCGCAGAGCGATTAATGAGCTGACAAGCCAGTCTTTGCTCCAATTTCTGTAGGCGTCTTGTTAAGGTCCCTGCAGACATATTCAATTTTTTAGCCGCATTCGCAAGACTGTGATAACGCACAATATGAACAAACAAAGCCATATCATCAAGCATGGAATTATGATCTCATTTTTGGAATTTAAGATTGATTATATCAGGCTACCTATGAAATTTTCATTTACCTATACTCTAACCACTAACGTAAATTCACTTTATTAAACAAATGGAATGCCCATGACACAACTATGGATAACGGCCGGTTTAAAAGTCACCCAACAATGAAACAACGTATTATTTTTGCCATTATCATGTCACTGTTACTCTCTACGCTCATGACCTTTTGGATTAGCTGGATAAATTTAGGCTGGTCAAATGAATTTGGTTTAACGCCTTCATTCTTGCTTGGCCTGTTGCTGCCGTTATTGCTTTTGTTGTTGGGCCCGAAATACATAAGCTATCCGTTAAATTATCGCAATAAACCATAATGTTCAAAACATTTGACGCTCAACATCCCAAGTTCTGGATAATTCAGGACACTATTGGTATTCAGTATTAATAGAATATCGTAACATAGACGATAATCAAGTCAATTTAAGATGATTTTTCAACGGCTTTGGTATATTTCACTAGAACCACGACGGATGATTGAATCATAGAAGCAGCATATAAAGAGAGTAAGCAAACCAAGTACCTTGCACTATTTGCACTTATTTTTGCAGGTGAGATTATTTTTTCCTTGCCTTTTCATGTTGCCCGATTTTTTAGACCCACCTTATTGGATGTGTTCTCTCTGTCCAATACTGATTTGGGTAATATCTATGCCGTTTACGGTATTACCGCTATGTTGGCATACTTTCCTGGCGGGGCAATAGCTGACTATATCTCGACCCGAAAACTCCTGACCCTCTCTCTTATTGCAACGGGGCTTGGTGGATTTTATTTAGCCCTAATCCCCAATAAAGGGATGTTAGCGTTACTTTACGGCTATTGGGGTATGACCTCTATTTTTCTTTTTTGGGCCGCCATGTTAAAAGCCACACGGGAATGGGGTGATGAGTCAACCCAAGGACGTGCATTTGGTCTACTCGATGGCGGTCGAGGATTTGTCGCGGCAGTTGTCGCTTCACTCGCTGTCTTTCTGTTAAGCCAACTTATTCCAAACGGCCTTGATCAAGCAAGCCCAGAGGAACAAACCAACGCCTTTAAACAAGTCATTTATTTCTATACAACCATGACTCTCCTAAGTGCAGGCTTCGTATGGTGGTTAATCCCTGACGTTAAAGCCACACAAGCAAGCTCAAAACGCCCTTCAATCTTGAATAATCTTAATATTTTTAAACAGCGCAGTGTTTGGTTACAAGCCGCGATTGTCGTCAGCGCATATTGTGGCTACAAAGGTATCGATTATTACAGTTTATACGCTGTCGATATACTCGATCTGGATCCATTAGATGCCGCCAGTTTCGCTTCTCTATCGGCTTATCTTAGGCCAGTGGCTGCCATCGGTGCAGGCTACCTTGCCGATCGCTATTTAGCCAGTCAAGTGATTGCTATTAGTTTTGGAATGATGGCAATCAGCTATCTTATACTGACGGTGATTTCTCCACAGTCACTCAATATCCAATTCATTTACTTAACCTTAAGCCTGACTTTTATCACTGTGTTTGCCGTTCGTGGGATCTACTTTGCCTTATTAGAGGAGAATAAAGTTTCAGCACATCAAACAGGGATCACCATAGGCTTAATATCCGTGATCGGTTTTACCCCTGATGTCTTCTTCGCACCCATAGCGGGTCACCTACTCGATAACTATTCGGGCATTGAAGGCTATCAGTATTTATTTTCACTACTCATGTGTTGTGCTTTGATCGGTATGCTGACGACACTCTATTTGAGAATGGCCATTAGAAGTGAAATCATAATAGAGTCGACAAACCTCCATACAAAGGCTTAATTTTCTGCTTCTATATTCTGAAAGTAGCAATAAGCATCTAAGATATAAGGATAAAACAATATAAGCATAATTAACTTAACATGTTGATCCCACTGTCATTAATGGTGATATCCGAAGAAGCAAGCGCAGCCTCATGATTCGCTAAATAAACACCTGCTTGGGTAATTTGCGTCTCCGCCGTATCAATACGCGTCACAATATCATCTATTGCAGTCGTTTTTGTTTCAATCTGAGTCACAGTCGTCCCGATTTTAGTCACGGTCGAAGCCAGTTCAGTCGCCACAGTCTTTATTGCCGTTGTTGTTGCGGTAATATCGGTATTAATCAGATCCAACTTCGCTTCAAGTGCCTCAAGCTTAGACAATGTTGCTTTAGTTTCTGTCGCTGCCACTTTGGTTAGCGAGCCAAATACTTTCGTTTGTTCCAAATACACTTTTGACGACTTACCTTCTACTCCAGTACGTGACAATGAAAAACTAACAAAATCCAAATCAATGCTAAATTTTGCAGCCGCATTCAGTTCAAATTTTAAACCAAGAGTGGCAGAAACTGACGCTGAAACTTTCACATCATTGTATTGCCCTATAGTAATTGCAGTATAACTCCCAAAGGTATAAACCAAGGTACACTCAGCAACAATTTTTAATCCCAAAAAATCACTGGTCGTGGTTCCGTCTATCTCTGTTGACATATAAAACACCTCATATTTTTATTATTAATCATTTAGCACGTATAAAAAATATTATTGAAAATAACAATTTCTCGATACCATATAGAGGCAAATCAATACATTCAACACTCCTAATATTAAAAGACAAAAGACCAAAAGATACAAGACCAAAGTCTAACGCAGGAAGCATTCCTCATTAGTTAAAATCGAAATAACCCATACAAGCAATTGTTTTATAATAAAATAAGGTGTATTAATCAGTTGGAATGCTTGCTTGAATTATAGACAACCAATACATTAAACTTTATTAATTTGTCACATTATTACTTTATTAAAACCTCCCCAGTTAACTTAACAACTGAAATTAGTTATTTTATTCGTATAAATAAAATAACTAATTTACTCACTTTTACTTAAAATAACAGAAATAAACAATCCCCCATTATATGAAAATAGTAAAATTAATATATTAATATTTCATTGAATAGTAACAAATAGTCTTTAACGACATTAATCATAAGAAATGATGACAAACATGGATAACTTCGCTATTCATGTTTATCAGTATAGGGTTATTAAGCTAAAAAATAAGTATCGTTTAATCAAAAGTGATTTTAATATCCTCAAATTTAGCGGCGATGGCATGCACGTTGGTATAACCCATTTTTTGCAACGATTGCGCGGCTAATGAGGCTCTCCCCCCTCCAGCACAATGAATTAAGATCAATGTGCTGGGATCTGTATACAGTTTAGGCATTTTCATTTCAATTAATCCCCTGGGAATATTCAGAGAATCATTCAATTTTGATTTTTCTGCTGCTTCGGCTTCTCTGACATCTAAAATCACTTTCGCTTCAGAACGTTCATATAAAGCCTGCGCTGAAGCAATATCGAGACAACTTATTTGCAGTTTCGCTTCATCTATCAACATATCGGCAGTTTTAATCATTTTTCATCCTTTATATTATTGCATTCATAACACTTACTTTATTAAAACATACCAACAACACAAATCCTATTAAGGCTCGCTAAAATTCAATAATTTAACGGAATACCTAAACCAAAAAATCTTGACACATGTCTAATATAAATCACATTAACTTAACTGTAACTCATTAATAAATAATAATTATTAAAACAGGGCTGCTACCAATCATCTTTGAACCTCTTCAACAAGATCGAGTACATCAAAATCCTGTTGTTAACAAGAAATCATTGACCCACATTATCACTGTGCTAAAAGTCATTGTAACCACTGACATCATAAACAAGTGATATTTCCCATCAATATCACTTCCACTTCCTAAGCTCTCAATTCACTTAAGCATTATCTCGCTTTCTACTCAGCTAAGCATGCGTTATGCTAGTTGTTAAAATTAGCCTTTTCGATGTAATTATCTGTAATGAACAAACTGATCTTTCTGGTACTATTCACACCCTTGTTATTTGCTTGCAGTAATAAACCTATTCGTCCACAGGATTTTTCTGGGCAAATTACTGACTCATTTATCACTTCTATTGCCGATGACGGTTTAAAGCTGTTTACTTATCGAGTCTCCCTTTCCTCAATAGAGGAAAATATGTCACCGGAAAAAGCGCGAAAAAATAACCCTGCTCAAATGAGCAAGAATAGAAATGAGCAGCTTCCCTCAAAAATGCAAAGAAAGCAGACAGAAAACTCTCTTGAATTACTCACGCAGCAAACAGAATTAGGTTTAAAAAAGACACTGGAAATGACCGATTTTTGCCGTAAAGGTTATATAGAACTGTATCGATTAATTGAAGATACTCGAGGCATGATCAGAGGCGAATGCCTTGAAGGAGCCAATACTCTCGACAAGCAAAAGTTTGGTTCTTAAACCTCACAGCCATTATCCCCAACCCGATAAAAAATAAAGGGTTCAGCTAGCGTGATTCAACCAAGCTGAACTCAATGAGAAAAAGCACGCTGATCCCTGGATAAATCTCCTGAATAAGTGCCTTTAATTGCGCTAATGTCATATTTTCTTGTTCGGCATGGCGCTGTTCAAGTGCATCAAAAGCAACTAATGTCACGCCACGGACGTGAATTTTACAAAATTCCCGGTCACTTTCAAAGGTATAAACATTTAATATTTGGCCTACTTTAACATGTGACTCAGACTCATCACGTAAGGTAATAGTCTTGCGTTTAGCCAAAATATCCGCTTCAAAACGCTCGAAAAATGAGATATTATTCATTGACTTTGTCATTATTGTTGCTCATTAAATAAAACAATCGCTAAGATACAATAATCGAAACCCAAAACGCAATAACAAACGATGATCTGCTCCCCTTCAATCCCCTTAAGGGTGAGATATTAAAAAACGCTTAAACCCAATCCAAATACAGCTGTGGCGAGAGTCTCGTCTTTCAGGTAAAATTAACGTAATTAGGTAAATCAATGTGGCGTCATACATAGAAGATTATGAACAGAAAACAAAAGATTATTAAAAAAACGGCAAAACGTGCGAAAGCAAGACTCAATAAACATACGCCGCCTACCATCAAAAAATATGTGTCTAAAGCCGAACGTACGGCTAATCAAGCATTAAAAGAAAAAGAAGCATTACTCAACCCAGTCGATGATGCTTCCCCAACGCCAACGGACGAAGAGAACACCAATGCTGAAAAATAAACAGCGTTAAAATATCATCACCCAAATGACCTGAAGAGATGAGATTCAGGTCACGGATCCCTTTCTTAACCTCTCATCTTAACCGCTTAGCCCTATAATTTATGATTTATTTTACTTGAAACGTGACTTATCATTGACGCGGATTAATTCAATGCTGGCATCACAGTCTTGCTCTTCGGTTAATTGCGCCATTTGTGCACAAGAGGAAGACAACGGGTTTTGGCTCGTCACACAAAAATCAGCTTCTTCTTGCGTGTTTATCTCTTCAACCTCAGTAACATCACCATGCTGCTGTAATTTAGCATCGTGAGCAGCATGCACTTTATCGACTAATCGATAAGCCATCCAAATGCCTACAATACCAAAAACTATCGAGCCCAAAGCTTGCCCAATGAGTACCCCCTGTATTCCCCCCCATTGAGCGCCAAAATAGACAAAAGGCACAGTGCCTAAGCTGGCTTTTCCTAAATTCAATACCGTTGAATATTTCGCTTTACCTAAGTTATTAAAAGAGGCATTGGCTACAAATAATGCCCCTGAAAAGACAAAAAATATCGCTATATATCGACAGAAAAAATCAATAATCTCGGCAGCATCGCCTTTCATATCAAACAAAATAATGATTTCTTGCTTCAATAAAAATAAAACAAGTGATACCACCACCACATACACAACACAAAATTGTAATGCCTTAGTCAATGCCTCTTTGACACGCATGAAAGATAACGCGCCGTAATTTTGTCCCACTATCGGCCCTATCGCACCTGATAAAGCGAAAATCATACCGAATGATACGGGAATTAATCGGCCTATCACCGCCCAACCCGCCACATAACCATCACCAAAATCGGCAATAGTATGGGTGATGACGCCATTACCGATAGGGGTGGCCACATTCGTTAACATGGCAGGTCCAGCAATGCTGAAAATAGGCTTAAGATCGGCGATAAAATCATGCCGACTAAAGCGACTCACTAATTGATGTTTAATAATAACCCCCTTTCCTGCGACCAACAGAACAGCAAGACGTGCCAGTACTGATGCAATCGCCGCGCCTTCGATATTCATCGCTAAAGCAAAGATAAAAATGGGATCTAAAACAGCGTTGACGCCCCCTCCCACCAAGGTCGATATCATCGAGAGTTTTGCATCCCCTACAGCACGTAATGCAGCCCCGAAAGACATGGCTAAACAAATAACAGGCAATGAAGGGACAAGAATATACAAGTAACTGGCTGCGAGTTCGGCCGTTCGTCCTTTCGCCCCAATGAGTGCCAGTAACTCAGGAATAAATAACATGACAATAAAAGCCACCAAAAGACTAATAATCACCGTCACAACGGCACTATTCACCAGTAATCGTTTAGCCTGATCCACTTTCTTCGCCCCAATAGAACGTGAGACTAAGGCACCAAGAGAAATCGATAAACCTATCCCTATCGCTGTGGTGAAAAAAGAGATGGTTCCGGCATAGCCCACCGCAGCTGCGAGCTCTAATTCTCCCAGTAAACTTAAGAAGAACATGTCCAATAAGTCAACGATAAATAAGGCTGAAATACCCACTGCAGCTGTTGAACTCATGACTAAAATATGCTTTAAAATAGGTCCTTCTACAAACTTGGCCGCTGCCATATTGTTCCTTTTATTCATTATTATTATTTTTATTTTCAAACAACATCTTGTAATTCGTTACCGCATTGATTACAAAAACCTGCATCGGTTTCATGCCCTAACTTTAAACAATTACTGCAGCGTCTTAGATCTCTATTTCTGCGCATTTCTTGTGAAATTTCAGCAGTAATAATCCCTGTTGGGATTGCGATAATAGAATAGCCTATTAACATTGTTAGCGCGGCGATGCCTTGCCCTAATTCAGTGACTGGAGTGATATCACCATAGCCCACTGTTGTAATCGTCACTATGGTCCAATAAATGGATTTAGGAATGGAAGTAAAGCCATTATAAGGGCCTTCAACGGCATACATTACAGACCCCAACACTACCACAATTAGACTTACGGAGAAGAAAAACATAATGACTTTACGAGAAGATTGCGTCAACGCTTGTAATAGTACATTTCCTTCACTGAGGTAACGCAGTAATTTGAGTACCCTAAAAACCCGAAATAATCTTAATATACGGATAACCATACTAAAATTGGCACCGGGGAAAAACAAAATTAAATAGCTAGGTAAGATGGATAAAAAATCGACAACCCCATAAAAACTCTTAGCATATTGCCAGCGATTTGTTGAACAATATAAGCGGATAATATACTCAACGGTGAACAATACAGTAAAGAACCATTCCAACTGTAAAATCATCCCACCATAGGCACTATGAATAGACACTATCGTATCGAGAAAAACTAAAGCGACGCTTAATATAATGCAAATGATTAAACAAATATCAAAATAACGCCCCTGTGGCGTATCAGTACCAAAAATGATCCGCCTTAAATACAGTCGAATACTCGACTCTTTATTTATCTCTTCTGACATACCGATATGCCCCCTTTTTAAAAGACAAACATACTAACAAAAAATAAAAGTGTGCAATGACTTTTTATCTTGCTAAATAACAAAAAAAATCAACTATGATTAATGGAGGAAATTTTCTTGCTCAAGTATTGAAACTCGTATTTTTACTCGGTTTGAGTATAATAAGATTAATGTTAGCACTCCCTTATCGGATATACTCTATGCCACTACGTTTTTATGCTTTTATTGGGTTATTCATCCTGTCATTATCGGCACAAGCCAGTTCCCCAAATAAAGCAGATTTAGTGGTCGTAACCAAATCAACCTTACAGCTTGCTGTCTTTAAAAAAGGAAGATTGCTGAAACAATTTCACATCGCATTGGGCGGTAACCCTATTGGCCCTAAGCGAAAAAAAGGCGACAAACGCACCCCAGAAGGTCGTTATCTACTCGATTATAAAAAGTCAGACAGTGCTTACTATCGTGCCATTCATATTTCATACCCTAATGATGACGATTTACGTCAATCACAGCTCAATGGTCAAGATCCTGGTGGACAAATAATGATCCACGGGCAAGATCCTAATTCATCAATTTCGGCACGCAAAAGACAAAAATTCAATTGGACCGATGGCTGTATCGCTCTCACCAATAAGGATATTGATGAGCTGTGGCAATTGCTTGATGCTGGCACGCCCATTGTCATCCACCCCTAATATAGAATATTTAATCAATGACTTCGATTATTCACTACGCAGAACTTGTGCAATCTTGGCCCTCATTCTCAAAAAAAATCCAGTCTTTTATGGACGAATTGGGATTCACTGCGCTTAAATTAAATTGCGATCATGCCGCAATCCGAATCAATCATCTCGATATTGCCGAGCAACTTAAAAACCATGCTCATGAATATGGACAGATTATTTCTGAGAATAATATCAATGGTCGCCCGATTTTAATCATCCAGCTCAACCAAGCTCTCATTATTGGCGACGTAAATGTGCATTATTTAGAGCTGCCTTTTCCAAACGACAAACATTACCCTGTCGAAGGCTGGGAACATATCGAGCTTGTTTTTCCTTCAACAGCCCCTGATTGCCAAACACTGAGTGATGAATTACAACAAGCCTTACCCGCTTTAGCGCCGATCATGGCAGGTCAAAGTGATATCAAGATAAAAATGAGTTCACCTAAAGGCGATAAGGAACGACTCGCCAATCCCACCCTTGCCTTTAAAAAAGACCATATTTGTATCAAGATCCACCCACATCATATTAAAGACATTATCGCTTCAGAAGCCGCTAAGCCTGAATAAGTCATCACTGAGACAAATCAGACATCTTCAACTCTGTTAAAACGAGTTGAAGATGAAAAAAACAACGATTACTGCACCAATAAAAAACATTTTAATTACAAGTAAACATCAATACATCGATCATTTGACTTCCACTTTAAAATTAACAAACGTATTATCCCTCATCGAAAACGGGTTATACCTTTATAATTTATCTTTAATTATCATTCGCTAATACTTCATACTCTTTCTTTCATCATTCCATTTATCACCCCCTTTTCTTTTTATTATCAAATCAATTCATCTTGAAGACATTGGGTTACAGATTGACTGAAATAAACAAAAAGCTTATACATTAAAGAATAATTAATAATACACCTTGGAGTCCTCCTCATGATTGCGCTGTCTAAACATATCGCTTTTGCATTACTGCTTGCCCTGTCTATTCCTGCAACCGCTGAGACTTATACCATAGGGACGGGTAATCAAAGTGGCACTTATTATCCCCTCGGTGGCATGCTAGCCAAGCTATGGTCAGAGAATATTCCCGACTTTGACATGCGAGCAGAAGTCACCTCGGCATCTGTTGAGAATATTGTTAAAGTGGCCTCAGGTCGTGAGCTTGCAGGGATCAGTATGGGCAATGTCATGGAACAAGCCATTGAGGGAACCAAACCTTTTCCAAGAAAAATGGATGTTGCGGTATTATTTGCGTTATATCCTAATTTAGTGCAATTTATTGTGCCTGCCAACTCTGATATCAACAGCATTGAAGATTTGAAAGGCAAACGTGTGTCTCTGGGTGCACCAGGTTCAGGAACCCGGATCAGTGCTATCAATATTTTAAGTATTTTAGGCATCGATAAAAACGATATGGACAGCCAAGCACTCAATTATAGCGCCACCACACGTGCCCTTGCCAATGGCCAAATCGATGCTGGAGTAATTGTCGGTAGCTTAGGTGTCGGCGCTATTACTGAGTTATCATTAACACGCAATGTACGCATCTTATCTTTCTCTGCCGCCGAACTGGCTAAAATATCCACCGCTAACCCTGCTTATTATACGTATTCGGCTCCCGCAGGTATTTATAATGATGTGGGTGCTTTTATGGTACCTGCGGTTTGGAACGTATTACTGGTCAATAAGAATCTTGATAATAAATTAGCTTATGAAATGACCAAGGTGACTTTTGAACATATCGATGAACTGCGTAAAGCCATCAGTGTGACGCAATCGACCACTGTCGATAATATGGATGAATTAGCGGGTGTTTCATTACATCCTGGCGCTCAAAAGTATTTCGACGAGCATAAAATCCAGCAGTGATCAATTAAACCGACGGCTTAATAGCCCAAGTTTAAATGACATGACTTAAGCTCACATATTGAATTCAAAAACCTGCTCACGCCTTATGGTGATATAGGGCTTATGATCTAATCGAGTTTTTCTTCATCTTATTCATTGATAAAACTCGACTCTTAATCCCATTTCGGAGAGAAGTATGTCCAAACATGCTCTAACAGGCCGCTACTTAACCGACAAGTTAATGCAGTTTGCCAGTCTTATCGCCATTTTGTTATCGGTATTTCAGATCTGGCAAGGGGTCACCGCCGATTTATCGGCCACCAGCTTCAGACCCGCTCACCTAAGTTGGGTCCTAATACTGGTCTTCTTAGTGTATCCCTCAATAAAATATGAGCATTCTCCTCGCTTTTATCCCTTAGGGCGTGTTGTCGACCTCATTTTAGTAGCTTTAGTCATCTGGAGTGGCTGGGATATCATTACTTTTGACTATGATGATATGAGCTTTTTATTTGATGGACTTAATTTACAAGATCGTATCGCCGGCGGCCTGTTAATATTATTACTGCTAGAGGCGACTCGCCGCACCGTCGGCATGGTCATGACTGGCATTGGGATTTTCTTCCTTGCTTATGCCATGTTTGGTGATTTACTGCCCTCTGTTGTCGCCAGTAAGAGCTTTTCATTAGAAGAAATTATTCGCTTTCATATCTTTTCAACCAATGGTGTTTTTGGTGCTCCCTTAGCCATAGCCGCTGGAGTGGTCTTTATTTTCGTTTTATTTGGTGCTTTCTTACAAGTCTGCGGCGCAGGGCAGTTTTTCATTGATTGCGCCTTTGCCATAGCCGGAAAATATCAAGGAGGCCCAGCAAAAGCGAGCGTACTGGCCTCAGCAGCATTGGGCTCTATTTCCGGCTCAGCCATTGCCAATACGGTTACAACGGGGGCACTGACTATCCCCATGATGAAAAAATTAGGTTATAAACCTGAAGAAGCTGCAGGTATTGAAGCCGCCGCCTCTACTGGTGGACAAATTATGCCACCAGTGATGGGGGCTGGTGCCTTTGTCATGGCCCAATTTACAGGCATCGCCTACAGCGATATTTTATTAGTCTCGATTGCGCCTGCCATTTTATATTTTGCCTGCACGTTACTCTATGTGCATTTAATGGCCTGTAAACTTAACCTTAAGGGGATGGATAGTATTGAGCAAATCCGCACTGTTCTGGCAAAAGGCTGGCACTTTTTAATCCCCTTAATCTTCATCACGACGTTACTCGTCCTCAGTTATTCTCCGGTTTGGGTGGGTATTGCAGGTTGCGCCGCAGTGATCATTTCAGCCATGTGCCGAAAAGTCACTCGCATCAAGCTCAGTACTTTCTTTTTAGGAATGAAACAAGGTGCATTGCAGGCATTACCGATTTCAGTGGCATGTGGCACGGCGGGTATTGTCGTCGGTGTCGTCGGCCAAACAGGGATTGGATTACAATTTACCCAGTTTTTGATGGTGCTTTCCGGTGGTTACTTATGGTCAGTGTTGGCACTCATCGCCATTGCCGCGGTAATCTTAGGCATGGGGCTCCCTGTGACTGCTGCCTATATTGTTTTATCCATTATGGCGGTGCCCTCATTAACCGATCTTGGCGTAGGGTTACTCACCGCGCATATGATTGTGTTTTGGCTATCTCAAACCTCTAATGTCACCCCGCCGATTGCACTTGCCGCTTTTGCCGGTGCCGCCATTGCAAAAGCTTCCCCCATGAAGTCAGCCATTCAAGCCTTTAAGCTCGCCCAAGGATTTTTCCTTATTCCAGCGATGATGGCTTTCTCAGGACTTATTTTTTATGGTGAGGTATCATTAACCGACTTTATCTTTGCCATCATAATGACACTCATACTGATCTTCGGCTTTGCAGCAAGTATTGAAGGTTTCTTTTTTCATCGACTCGTTATTTGGCAGCGCTTACTTTTATTGGGTGGCTGTTTAGCGGTTTTATTGACTCACGATACGACTCGGCTTATCGGTATGGGCGTTATTATCATACTGTTGATACAGAACTATTTTGCTCACAAAAAAATACAACCAACATAACTCTAATGGATCCCTTAAGATCCATTTTTAAAGCTGCATCAATAAGCCCCTAATAAAATACAATGGATTAACGATAATTTAAGATTAAATTAGTCCATTGCTTTTTATGAAAAAAATGACTAGAACAAAAAACTCATTCATAAAGTATTACAAACAAAGGAGCATCAAAAAGCCATATTCAGGATTCATTCAGCTTTAAAAGTGCAACCTAACTCTCAACCACCATAAGGTTAAATAGGTCAGATATCATGGTTAAGAGTAAAGTATTCACTGCAAAGAAAATGAATTATCGTCATCATTCATTGGCAGACTCGGCACTTTTAAAGCCCAGAAAAAAGACCTTATTAGCGCGAGCTAAACTTAGCCTAAAAATATCGTATTGGTTAAGTTATCTCACCCCTTTGCTATTGTTTATCGCCTTCTTCATTTCCTTATATGTCGCAGTATTGATTGGGGCTAAGCTCGCTTACTTTGCCCCCTTCCCCCTTAATGATGACTCAGCTTGGATGGGAAGCGTACAAAGCTCAGAAACGATTGTCCCTAAAATGATACCCAGCCCCTTTGAGAGTTAACTTTTGATATTTTAACTTGGATGCGACTTCAAGCGACTTAAAATCAACGGGAAATAGAACCCGCACTAACGACAATCAGCTTATCCCCCCAAACGTGCTCAGGATGCTTAGGGGCCGATAAGGGTGACTGAAGTTACCACCCCGCAAGTGCGCGAGCCGGTTGCGTTTTGCTGGCTTTCCAAGCGGGGTAAAGGGTTGCAATCAGGCTCATCAATAATGCCAGTGAAACCACCATCACCACATCACTCAGTTCTAATTTTGAGGGGAGAAAATCAATAAAGTACACATCGGCAGATAACAATTGAATCCCCAATAAATCTTCAATCCCTTTAGCTAGTTGACTTAAATTCAGTGCAATCAAACAGCCAAATAGCGCACCAATACCACATCCTAATAGCCCATTTAGCGCCCCTTGCACTACAAAAATGCCCATCACAGACAATTTTTTCATTCCCATAGTGAGTAGAATCGCAATCTCAGACTGTTTATCTCGCACGGCCATCACTAAGGTTGATACGATATTAAAGCAGGCGACCGCAATCACCAAAGCAAGCACCAGATACATTATCATTCTCACCATTTGGATATCAGAATATAAATTCCCTTGAGTACGCGTCCAATCATTGATATATAAATACTGCTTTTGACTATAACCTAACTCTCTGATTAAACGAGGTGCTTCAAAGACTTTCTCCACTTTGATCCGAACCCCTGTGACTTCATCACCTAAGCCTAAAAGCTGACTCGCATACGCCATCGGGATATAAGCTGTCGTTAAGTCGAGTTCTCCCCCAATAGAAAAAATACCTGACACCACAAAACGATGGCTTTTGGCTCGACTAATTTGTCCGTTTTGAGGTTTATTGCCTAACTCTGGTGTATATAAACTTAAGGACTGACCCACTTTTAGGTCCAAGGCCTTTGCAAGCCCCTTTCCTAACACAATATTATTACTGTTAGCTTGCGTTAGACTGTGCCAACTTTGTGCTGACATAAATTCAGCAATACTCGATACCTTCGACTCTAATTGGGGGTCAACACCAATCACTGACACCCCTTGAAAACCTCTTGGCTTTTGTACCAAACCCTGAATTTGTACAAACGGGGCTGCTGCGATAATACCGGGGATCGCGCTTGCCTCTTCGACGATATGTGGCCAATCACTGATCCCTGCATTCACGCCCGTTAACTCCCCATGGGGCACAACCGCCAATAATCTTTGTTCTAATTCACGTTCAAAGCCATTCATGGCCGATAAGACAATAATCAATACGGCAACACCGAGTGCAATGCCTGCCGTGGATGCAAATGAAATAAAGCTAATAAAACGATTAGATTGCCGAGCAAGATAAAATCGCCAACCAATCCATACGGCTAAACTTCTTCTCATGCGTCTTTACCTGTATGAATATGGGCTTGAGTATCCGGCGTACCTGTCGTTAACGGCATTAAATATCCATCTTTCATATGCAATTGCCTATCCATACGCGCAGCCAATTGCAGATCATGGGTCACTACCACAAAAGCGGTCCCTAATTGCAATGACAACTCTTTGATCAATTCGTAAACGGTATCACCGCTTTTGACATCTAAATTTCCTGTCGGCTCATCGGCTAACACTAACTTAGGTTTATTGATCAGCGCTCTGGCGATAGCCACTCTTTGACGCTCTCCTCCCGACATTTCAGCGGGAATATGCTCCAATCTATGCGCCAATCCCACTCGCGTTAATAACGCTTTGGCGTCTTCTATGACAAGTTTACGATTTCGCCCCGCAATAAATCCCGGCATCGCGACATTCTCGAGCGCTGAAAACTCAGGTAACAAATGATGAAATTGATAAATAAAACCCAAATCTTTATTGCGTATAATCGCTTGGCGTCCATTAGATAACGCATATAAATCTTCACCGTCCAGTGACACCTTGCCTTCACTCGGGCGATCAAGAGTCCCCATGATATGTAATAAAGTACTTTTACCCGAGCCTGAGCTCCCCACAATGGCCAGCTGCTCGCCTTTAAAGACTTGTAAGTCCACATTGTGCAACACTTTTGTCTCTAACCGACCTTCGGTATACACCTTACTCACCTGATTGACTTCTAATAATATTTCTTGCTTCATTAATGGACTCATTATTTGTCGCTCATCAGCGAGTTTCTTTTCACTTGATTGAAAGTAGAAATACTTTATTCATATCTCAATGCATTTGCAGGATCGACACTCGAGGCTCTCATTGCAGGATAAATCGTGGCCGCTAAACTCACCACTAAGGTACCCACAATAATGGTCATCAATTGATCCGTTTCTAATAACACGGGTAAACTTTGCCCTGCGCCCAAAATAGATAAGCCTAAAGCTTGGGTGATTTCATTTAAATAAGTGGTCAATAACACCCCCACCGCCAGCCCGCTGATCAAACCAATGACCGCATTGAGCGAGCCTTGAATCATGAAAATGCCCATGATATTACTTGTGGTTAAGCCTTGAGTTTTTAATACGGCCACATCGGTGGTTTTATCCACGACCATCATCACCAACGCCGATACAATATTAAAGGCTGCAACCGCAATGATCAGGCTTAACATCAGTGACATCATGTTTTTCTCCATTTTCACGGCACTGAATAAATCACCATAGGATTGTCGCCAATCGGTGGTTGAGACCTCAATACCTTGACTGGCAAATAAGGCTTTCACTTTGGGAGCCAGCTCAGCCGCACTAAAAGGATCGGTTAAATACAATCTCAATTGCTTCACCTCTCCCGGCGGTTGCCTCATCAAACGCTGCGCATCTTCATAATGGATATAAGCCAGACTGGCGTCCACTTGCGATCCCATTTCAAATACCCCCGCAAGGGTAAACTTTCGCTGACTCGGCATCGGCCCAAGAGGAGAATAAACCACACCATCACCACTTAATAAACGCACTTTATCTCCCGGAGAAACGTCAAGTAACCGTGCTAACTCGCCGCCCAAAAAAACGTTATATTGCTTCGATTTTAGCGCATCAAAGTTACCCGAGGACGTTCGCTTAGCAGCACTTAATAAATGATCTTCATATCCAGGATAAATGCCATAAACCTGAACCGCTCGAATATTATTCGCCGACTGCACCATCGCTTGGGTCGATACACTGGGCGTTGCCCCGATCACTCCTGGCAATGTTTTTAATTTCTCAATTTGCGCTTTCCAATCACTCAACGGAGCCTTAGCATGCACAGTAAGTTGAGGCACAGCGCCTAAAATACGTTGTTTTAATTGACCTTCTAGACCGTTCATCACAGAGCTTACGACAATCAGCGCAGCAACGCCCAGTAAGATCCCTGTGACAGAAAACACGGTGATAAATGAGGCAAAGCCATTGTTTTTTCTTGCTTTCCAATAACGAAAGCCAATGTATAAAGATAGTTTTAAATTCATGGACAATGTTGTACTTTTTCAGCACAGCCTTGCTAAATCATAGGGATAGGAACAATAATAGAGGGAATAGATATAAAAACAAGAGGCAATGCCTTGTTCATCGACTCAACGCCTTACTTTAGTGTCACTCACTCATTCCAAGTCTTTGTTGAAGCTTGGCCGCAAGAGACGCCTCTTCCCACAGAAACACAGCTCAACGCCCTTTTGCCTGTAGGGATGCAATTAATGAGCGATGTAAAAGCACTAGAAGCGGATTGCTTATTACAACTTAGACACTTGGATGATGATGCTAAAACTATAGTGGAGTACTTGAAACTGCAATCACGTAAAATCGATCTCGTATTACAGCATGTCCTTGCCCAAACACCGCACCCCGGCGAGGCGGTGAAAGGAGTCCGTTTTGGCGGCAGTGGCATCCATATATTAACGCCCACCCCCTTAACCCCCGATCAGCCATTCAAATTGACCTTGTATATGAAAGAAGAGTTCATTGCCATGATCTGTTTTGCTAAAGTCATCGATTCTACGCTGACCAATAAAATCAATATGCCAATAGAGACATTAGCACAAGCCTCTATTCATAATGATGATCCGCTATCACACAAAGAGCAAAACGAAGCACAGTACCTCACCGAATTACGCTTTAATGTCATTCAAGACAGCGACATTGAGCAACTGGTCAAAGCGAGCTTGAGCGTGCAACAAAAACAACTCAAATTGCGAAAGTTACACCCTTCGTAAACAAGTGACTTAAATGAGCAAACCCAAAGAGAGACATGGCAGCGCAATAACCAATGACTCGCCTCTCAGCTTAGGTCTAGCTTGGGTATATACCCAAGCTACTTGAAGATACCTGTTTTCAGAGTCCGTAAAAATGCGTAATTCAAGACGCATTATTGTAGGAATGCTTATTGCCTTTTAAGGTAATGCAACGCAGGGGTAGGTATTTTTACGGATTCCCAACGGCTGGTTTAAAAGCCTTTTATGCTGCGTTACTGAACATTAGCTTAGAATAACTAGGCACTCTGTTCAAAGTCTTGCCTACAAGACTTTTCATTCCAGCTGAACCCTGCATCTTCAAGAGTAGCTTGGGTATAGTATATTCAAGTGATTTGGGTATACTATGGCCATCTACTTCGTTGTCAATTGACTGGTTTATCTCGACTTCATGAAAGCATTCTCTATATTGACCCCACCAGGTGCCAAAACGGCCAATCAAGTGCAAACTCTGAGTACCTTAGCTGGCGCAGCACAGGCCATCACGATTGCGAATATCGCTCAGCGTTATACTGGACTCACCCTCGTCGTTACCCATGATACGCCCAGTGCATTAGCACTCGAAGCAGAGCTTAGCTATTTGTTTAAAGAGCAGGGTTTTCCTATTTGGTTATTTCCAGATAGAGAAACCTTGCCTTATGATGCTTTCTCGCCTCATCAAGATCTGGTCTCGCAACGACTTGCCACACTGTCACAACTGCCTCAGGCAAAACACGGACTCGTGATTGTCCCTATGGCAACGTTGATGGTACGTTTGCCCCCGCAACACTTTTTAAGTGGCAACGTATTAATGCTTAAAAAAGGCGATACCTATCGCTTAAGTGAAGTGAGGCAGCAGCTGGTTAATACTGGCTATCACTTGGTAGAACAAGTCTATGAACATGGTGAATTTGCCGTAAGAGGCGCCATTGTCGATATTTTCCCCATGGGTTCTGATAGGCCCTTTCGTATTGAATTGTTTGACGATGAAGTCGAGTCAATTCGTCACTTTGATCCTGAAACCCAGCGTTCAAGTGATGAAATTAAGGCTATTCGTTTATTGCCGGCCAAAGAGTTCCCTACCGATGACAGCGCCATTGAAGGGTTTAGACAACGTTATCGCCGCCACTTCGAGGTCTTAGTCAAAGAGCCCGGTTCTGTGTATCAAATGGTCAGCAAACGCACCCTACCCGCTGGCATAGAAAATTACCTGCCATTATTTTTTGATGATACCGCGAGCTTATTTGACTACTTACCCCGTCAAACACAACTGGTCAGCCTAGGCGATCTAGAACAAGCCGCCAAAAATCATTTAAAAGAAGTCCAAGTCCGCTATGAAGACAGGCGAGTCGATCCTCTGCGGCCGCTATTGCCGCCAAAAGATTTATACCTTTTAACGGAGCAAATTTTCTCTGCTTTTAAGCAAATGCCCCATTTACAACTTAAAACGGGGGATGTACCAGGCACCCATGTTAGCGCAAAAACAACGTCTCTCCCCGAGCTAACAGCCAATCATAAACTCAAACAACCGCTGAGTGCCCTGCAAGAATATGCTGCCACCAAAGCCCATTTATTATTTAGCGCCGAATCAGAAGGTCGCCGCCAAGCGATTATTGAACTGTTAAGTAAAATACAGATTAAACCGGTACTTTTTGATCATTTCGATGATTATTTAGCCGTGCCAGTCGCCGTTGCGTTAATTGTTTCCCCCTTGTCTCAAGGTTGTATTATTAGCCCACCGAAGGGCGCTGACTTTAGTTTAATTTGCGAAACGGAGCTTTTTGGTCATCGAATTTCTCAACATCGACGCAGAGAGAAACAAAAACAGATAAGCTCAGATGCATTAGTTAAAAATTTAGCAGAGCTGAAAGTCGGTCAACCTATTGTCCACCTCGATCATGGTGTGGCCCATTATCAAGGATTAGAAACCTTAGATACCGGTGGTCTGATTGCCGAATACCTAATACTTGAATATTCGGGGGGCGATAAACTCTACGTCCCTGTTGCTTCTTTACATCTGATCAGCCGCTACAGTGTCGGCCCAGATAAAGAAGCGACACTGAATAAACTGGGTAATGAGACATGGACCAAAGCTAAACGCAAAGCCATTGAAAAAATTCGCGATGTCGCTGCAGAGTTACTTGATATCTATGCTAAACGTCAAGCCCGTCCAGGCGATGCTTGCAAACTTGAAGCCGAAGAATACGCTCAATTTGTTAGCAGCTTTCCCTTTGAAGAAACGGTCGATCAAGAAACCGCTATTCAAGATGTGCTCGATGATATGTGCTCGCCTATCGCCATGGATAGACTCGTGTGTGGTGACGTCGGCTTTGGTAAAACTGAAGTGGCTATGCGCGCCGCCTTTGTCGCCATCAATGACGGTAAACAAGTGGCGATTTTGGTGCCAACCACCTTGCTCGCTCAGCAGCATTTTGAAAACTTTAGTGATCGTTTTGCCGATTGGCCCATTAAAGTGGAAGTATTATCGCGCTTTAAAACCCCGAAAGAGCAACAAATCGTCATGCAAGATTTAGCTTCGGGCAAAGTAGATGTGATCATAGGCACCCACAAACTACTTCAATCAGAGGCTAAATTTGAAAATTTAGGCTTACTTGTCATCGATGAAGAGCATCGATTCGGCGTCAGGCAAAAAGAAAAAATAAAAGCACTGCGCGCCAATGTGGATATTCTCACTCTCACAGCAACCCCTATTCCTCGCACCTTGAATATGGCCATGTCAGGCATGCGTGACTTATCGATTATTGCCACCCCGCCGGCGAAACGACTCGCCGTCAAAACCTTTATTCGTGAATATGATGATGCCACCATACGCGAGGCGTTATTACGTGAGATCCTCAGGGGCGGACAAGTTTACTTCTTGCATAATAGTGTTGAAACCATCGATCAGCGTGCGGCAGAAATTGCCGATTTACTGCCCGAAGCCCGGGTGGTGACAGCTCATGGACAAATGCGTGAACGTGAACTCGAAAAAGTGATGTCTGATTTCTATCATCAACGATTTAATGTTCTCGTGTGTACCACGATTATTGAAACCGGAATCGATGTTCCTTCAGCCAATACCATTGTGATGGAACGGGCCGATAAATTTGGTCTAGCCCAATTACATCAGCTGCGAGGCCGTGTGGGCCGCTCTCATCATCAAGCTTACGCTTATTTAATGACACCCCATACAAAACGCTTGACCAAAGATGCCCGCAAACGACTCGAAGCGATTAGCGCATTAGAAGATCTGGGCGCAGGCTTCATGCTCGCCACCCAAGATTTAGAAATTCGCGGCGCAGGCGAGCTATTAGGCGACGAGCAAAGTGGGCACATCTCTAAAATTGGCTTCAGTTTATACATGGAAATGCTTGACGATGCGGTCAAATCCCTTAAGCAAGGGAAAGAACCTTCACTTGAACATATGTTAAAACATCAAAGTGAAATCGAACTCAGGATCCCCGCATTATTACCTGATGATTATGTGGCTGATGTCAACATACGGTTATCGTTATATAAACGTATCGCCAATTGCAACAGTCAAAAAGCCCTTGATGAGTTAAAAGTCGAACTGATTGACCGTTTTGGTTTATTACCCGGTCCCGCTAAAAACCTGTTGGAGCTGAGCTTTTATAAGCATCAAGCCACTGAGTTTGGCATCAAGAAAATTGAGATGCATGCTAAAGGTGGCAGTCTCGAATTTAATGATGATCACAGCATCGATCCCCGCTTTATTATTGGTTTATTACAAGGGCAACCACAAATTTATCGAATGGATGGCCCAAGTAAGTTAAAATTCAATCTGCCGTCAGAGTCTTATCAAGACAGACTGGCACTGCTTAAATTGCTTTTAGAGCAATTATCCCAACATCGTCTTGGAGAATAAACGTGCGTCGACTCAGTCTTATTTTACTCAGCTTGCTTTCGGTGACCGTTCACGCCGAAGATGAACGTTGGTTTGAAGTTGAAATTTATATTTATCAACAAAATAGCCCTAGTGTTGAACAATGGCCAACACTAGTCGCCAAGCCCCATACTCAAAATACGGTAGACTTAATCGCCCCCGTCACCAGTACCGATATTCGATCTGTGAGAAACGGTTTAACCCGCTGTACCTCACAAGATTGGGCCACCAATAGCAATGACTGCAATGCACAATTGGCCACCAATGCCAATGTGAGCACACCGGCAAATTTACCCGTCGAAATTGCTGCATCCCAAACGGCAACGGCTTATATGGGTCAGGGACCCGTACTGCTCGCCAAAAGCCAAAGCCAGTTTGGCGATATTATGAAGAAAATTGCCCGGCGGCGGGGCAATACCAGCTTATTACATATGACATGGCAACAAGCCATGAAGCCCAGAAATCAGGCAACACCACTGCATATTTATGCCGGGCATGATTTTGAAGGAGCTTATGAATATGATGGTCAACCGATCAACATGGCCCAAGATAACGGTAACATTCCTCGCTTTGATTTTATGCAAGGCATGTATAATGACACCGCTAATGGCCCCGTTTGGCAACTGGATGGCACCTTAAATATTTATCTTAATCATTATTTGTATATTGAAGCGGCACTGAACTTGCGAGAAAAAGGCACTAAACAAGTGCTCATCACCAAAGATAGTTTAAGTGATACTGCTAAGGGTTATAACCTCGATAATAGCGCCACAGAAACAGAATCGACGCCCTATTTATATGCGATCCCGCTTAAACAAAATCGCCGCGTACGCAGTGGCGAAGTGCATTACTTTGACCACCCAAAAATGGGCATGATCATTCAAATTCGTAAAATGACCCAGCCCAGTACATTATCCTCTGGTTATTAGCTTATCAGGCAGAAAATCGCTGTTTTTGTATTAGTTAACTGACCTCCGGCAAAGCCGGAGGCTTATTTGGGTGACGCCCTAAAAGGGCTTAAGTCAGTGCCCAAGGCAGCCTTGATCCCTAGCAGTACTTTCGGACACTCGGCTAAGTGAGTCAAATCACTAACCGAGGTATAATATGATGATAAAGAAAATACGCAAGACCCACACAGATGAGTTGAACAAACAGCAAAAGATCAAGGCGAAAATATATCATAGAAAACCCCTCTGTCAGGATGAGATAGCCGAACTAATTCCATATTAGTTCCACAAAACGCACAAACAAATGGATTCACACCTGCTACTTCTCTAAAAAAATCTCTATATTTCAATCGACTAATGGCCCCTCCGCCAGCCGAAACGCACATAGTGCTATAATTATGCCGCGAGCAAGTGTTCCATAAAGACCTCATTCGGCGATTTATACCCGAGTGAGGCTCTCCCTCTTGTATTGAGGATGTTGTCCAGCTCAGGTGTCAGTTTGCCATTGCCTCTAAATGCATGACCATCATCATTTTCTGCTTCTTTTATCCAGCGGCCGAGTAGCTGAGGAGTAAGCTCTAAATTTCTAGCTGCTTCAGCAATACTGTAATTTTGCTCTCTTACCAGTGCAATGGCATCAAGCTTGAATTCTTTTGAATAGGATTTACGTGTTTTCATTTCAATCTCCAGTTAAATCAATTATGTCTTAACTGGGTTAGTCGTATCAATTAAACCACGTCACACCTTTGAAATCTATAATTGAAATGAGTGATGCTCTTCTACTTTGAACAAGAGATAATGGATCTTTATATGAATAAATTATGAAAGTTAATTAATTTAATTTATCATAGTTTTTATGTTTTTTGGTAGTCCGCTGAGTGACTAAAGTCTAATAATGTGGGAGGTAAATTCAATTAGGTAGATCATAGAATGACAAGTATCGGATCAATTTATAAGCCAGAACAGTTACAAAGTACTCCTTGTGAAATATCACAGGAAAAAATGATACAAATTAAGGCTAATCCATTAAAAAATTATGGAGTTATTGAGCGTTTATTTGATTCAATAAAAGATCGTTTTTGTGGAACTAATGAAGTGGAAGCTAAAGAAGCATTGCATACTTTAGCACTGGCTGATTATTTGTTTAGTAATCGAATGCCGTCAAGGGGGGCTGTTGGCGAATATCCAAACTTTGGTATTACACCTGAAAAAGTATGTTTGGCTTTTGATAAGTTACAAGAGCTGGCAGGTCAAAGCTTTAAAGCGGATTTCACTAAGGTTGAGCATGATACAAAACATTTTGGGGGGATGCTAACGACAAAATACAGTATTGGGTTAGATAATGGTAAGGAGGTGAGTTTTCGATTTGCGCCTGCTGAAAGTGCACCTGATGATGTAGTGATCCCTGATGATGAGGTAAATTTTTCCGATAAAAATGTCACTTTTCCCCCCACAATGACTGAAATTATTACAAATTATGCCTAGGGGACGTTGACAATTGGCCATGATTATCTGATTAATATACAATTTTTCTCTTTAAAGTTCATATGTCTCGTAGCCCCTCCGCCAGCCGAAACGCACATAGTGCTATAATTATGCCGCGAGCAAGTGTTCCATAAAGACCTCATTCGGCGATTCATACTCTCGCCGCTTACTGCTATATGACTGATAGTAATAACTAACATGCCCACCGCTAACACTGGTTATTTTTGACACACCGATTGGCGGTGAAGCTAAGTATTTAGTCAGGTATTTAAGTAAGCCTCGATAATTTTTCGTCGGGACTTTTTTATCATTTCCAGGGTGGACATAGAACCCTTTAGGATGCTTATCCCTGAGGCCTTTAATGATACCGTTTAGCTCTCCAACACGAGTCAACATGAATTCAAGTAGATGCGCTTGCCACTTCAATCTTAGCTTACTTAATGGTAAACGGTTGATTGGAACCCATTGATTTGTATCTGGGTTTAATCCTCCTTCAGCTAACAATATATGAAGATGAGGATTATAACTCCCATTACGACCATAGGTATGAATAAACACGATTTTAATCGTATCGCTGTGAAGTAACTCTTGAATAAGCGCCTCTAAGCATTCATGGCCCACACTCATTAACTCTGAATACAATGCCCCTTGCTGGGATAATTATAGAAAACACCTCTAAATTCACTCGGTAACGTTAACACCACCTGCCTATAGTTCACTCCAGGTAATAGCCGGCTGGCTATTTTTTCCATACTTTCACGTGAATAGCGTTTACCACATTGTAGGCAAGCTTTACCTTTGCAGCTAAAGTTCACTGTATGCAGCCCTTTACCACATGACAAACATTGATAAGTAGCAAACCCTAATGCTTCACTACCGCAATCCATCATCTTTTTAATTTCTGCATGGTAATACGGTTTATCGTATCTGCGGTGTTTTATTGTAAAGCTTATCCAATGAGTGGCGAAAATGGATTTAAACCGCAATAACTTATTTTTAATACCTTTAAGATTCATACCGCTAGATTAAAGTGTGTTGATAATTCAACCAACAGTGTAATGTCTTCAACAACAAAAGCCAAGAAAAAGCTTGAAACCTAGATATACCAAGCCTTCCAAGAAGAAATTCCTAGGTATAAAAATACAAAACAAGAACAGACAGGGCGATCAATACTAAAGAAACAAGTAATCCAATAGCACATTTTTTAGCAACAGAGTTCCATTTAACACACACTCCTCTTTATTATTTTTCTCCAACATCTACATCCTTTTACCTACATTATTTTTAATCTGCTAAAGACTCATTTTACTCCTATGTTTAATCGATATACTGACAAAAAACAATTTATATTGCAGCGTATCCTCTGCTTTGAGTTTACATCATTCACTACCGAAGATTAAACCTGCAGTTAATAACATTGATCATACGCAGTAGGAAAAACCATGACTTCGACCCTACTACTATTACTTGGGAAATGATCGTTCAAAAATATGTTCGACTCTTACTTTAAACTCTTGCTTTGTTTGTCTGTCGGTAAAAATATAAAATGCGCCCGCCTCTAGACCATCAAATAACACGTTAGCCGCCTCGACTGCTTCCATGCCTTGCTCCGTTTCTCTCTGGATAGCTTTAAGAAAGGCTTCAGATTCAAGTGCAACATATAAATCTTGCTGCTTGTGCGTTAAATGCCTATCCGAATGGGCCAAGTTTGATTTAACAAAGAAAGGGAAAAAAACCGCAGATTGAATCGATGCATCGATACGATGTAAATCTTTTTCTAATACTTCAGTAAAAGCTACAATCCCATGTTTAGCCATTTGATAACTGAATAAATGTGCCTCAGTCACCAAACCTAAATGTGATGAGACGGTAATGAAATACTGAGGTTTACTCTTATTACGGAGCATCAATGGAATAAAACCGCGGGCAATATTCACCGTCCCTTTAAGGTTAGTGTCTAACGTCCAGTTCACTTGCTCTGCTGGCACCTCCCAAACGGCCCCAAATGGACCTGAAACACCCGCACAATTAACAATAATATCAATTAGTTCATACTTTCCCTGCCATTCTTGTGCAAGCCTATCCACCACATTTTCATCACTGACATCTATCGTAATAATGTAACCGTCCGAGCAAGTACATCTTCAACCGTGTTCATCGATCCCTTATGTTAACCCCTGACTATGATATCAGGAGTTAATATGACTAAGCGTTCTCATGAAGAGTGGGT
>NZ_JAKIKS010000021.1 GCF_023284005.1 Shewanella surugensis | reverse complement strand
TCGATTATATCGCACACTGTTTGGAACAATTATCCTCTCCCAACTGCGACCTCAATAGTCTCTTACCCTGGCACGTTAAACTAAGCAAGGCGTAGTTCGCCGGACGCTCACAATAGATTCGCAAACACTTTTAGGTTAAAAATATACTTGGAAATAAAACACCTAAAGTAGATGAGGTTGAATGATTTTTCATTTGGCAAAACCTTAATAAGCATCACATTCCACTGCTACTATCAGGAGTCATCCATATACAAAAAAGCGAAACCCTT
Organism: Shewanella surugensis; assembly: GCF_023284005.1. Classification (GTDB taxonomy): domain Bacteria; phylum Pseudomonadota; class Gammaproteobacteria; order Enterobacterales; family Shewanellaceae; genus Shewanella; species Shewanella surugensis. Next base: position 58,152 of record NZ_JAKIKS010000021.1, on the reverse strand, counting down.
TATGGCTTCGCTTAGCGTTTAAAGCACCTGCAATAAATAGTGCCTATTTATACTCATCCATTGGAACACACGCACAAAACAAGTTCCTATCCCCAAACACATCATCGATGCGATTTACGCTGGGCCAGAACTTATTGGCTTTCACAGCCTCGGTGGGGAACACGGCTTGCTCGCGGCTATAAGGACGTGTGTCAAAGGCGGGATCTATGATGTCATCCATGGTGTGCGGCGCGTTGCATAATGGATTGTTATCGATCGGCCACTCGCCGGACTCGACTTTGGCAATTTCGTTGCGGATCGCAATCATGGCGTCGATGAAACGATCGATTTCCACTTTAGACTCCGATTCTGTCGGTTCAATCATTAAGGTGCCCGCGACGGGGAAACTCATGGTGGGGGCATGAAAACCATAGTCATTAAGGCGCTTGGCGATGTCCATTTCGGTGACACCAGAGGCTTCTTTGAGTGGCCGTAAGTCCAAGATACACTCGTGGGCGACTCTTTGATGGCGGCCTGTGTACAAAATAGGATAGTGACTGGAGAGCTTTTGACTGATGTAATTGGCGTTAAGCATGGCCACTTGTGTCGACTCTGTGACGCCTTTTGTGCCCAGCAACTTAATGTACATGTATGAAATCGGTAAAATGCCTGCACTGCCAAACGGGGCGGCCGATACCGCGCCATTGTTGTCACTGGCAAGGCCCGTTTTGACTTGGGTGTGCCCAGCGACAAACGGTGCCAGGTGGGCTTTGACGCCAATCGGGCCCATACCCGGCCCGCCACCACCGTGAGGAATGGCGAAGGTTTTATGCAGGTTTAAATGCGATACGTCGGCGCCAATAAAACCGGGTGAGGTGATCCCCACTTGGGCGTTCATGTTGGCGCCATCCAAATAGACTTGTCCACCGTGTTGATGAATGAGCTCGCAAATGGCTTTGACACTTTCTTCATACACCCCGTGGGTAGACGGGTAAGTGATCATGATGCAAGACAGGTTATCACTCATCTCGCTCGCCTTGGCCGTTAAGTCATCCATGTCGATGTTGCCGTCTTTGTCACACGCCGTGACCACCACTTTCATGCCTGCTAGCTGCGCCGAGGCAGGATTTGTACCGTGGGCCGATTGCGGAATAAGGCAAATATTACGATGAGATTCATCGCGAGACTGATGGTATTTTTTAATCGCCAATAGGCCAGCATACTCGCCTTGAGCGCCGGAATTAGGCTGCATACAGATGGCATCATAGCCGGTGATTTTCACTAGCCAGTCGGATAGCTCTTCGATGAGCTGCGCATAACCTTGGGCTTGATCGAGCGGGCAAAAAGGGTGCATGTTGGCAAATTCTGGCCAGCTGATCGGCAGCATTTCGGTAACGGCATTGAGCTTCATGGTGCAAGAGCCTAAAGAAATCATCGAGTGATTCAGTGCCAAGTCTTTATTCTCTAACCGTTTGATGTAACGCATCATTTCTGTTTCGCTTTGATAACGGTTAAAGGTGGGGTGCGTTAAAATGGGATCCGTGCGTTTAAAGCTTTCTGGTATGCCACTCTGCGCCGCGCTGGCTTGAAGAAGCTCATCATCGAGGACGGCGACATCAAGGTCATGATCTGGGCCCAATATCACCTCAAATAAGGTGTAAATGTCTTGACGCTCGGTGGTTTCATCGAGGCTGATCCCAAGGCGAGTCTCACTGTCGATGCGTAAATTGATTTCGGCGGCTTTGGCCCGTACCTTAATGGCCGTGACATCGGCCTTAGTTAACGGATCTAAGGTTAACGTATCAAACCAGCGGTTATTCAGTAGCGTGACGCCTTTGCTTTGTAGCCCTGAGGCCAAAATATCGGTTAAGCGTAAGATGCGCTCGGCAATGGTTTTTAAGCCTTGTGGCCCATGGAACACGGCATAGAAAGAGGCCATGTTAGCCAATAATACTTGGGCGGTACAAATATTGGAGTTGGCTTTTTCGCGGCGAATATGTTGTTCACGAGTTTGCATCGCCATGCGCAGAGCACGCTTGCCACGGGTGTCTTGTGACACGCCAATGATCCGTCCGGGCATGGAGCGTTTATGCATGTCGCGAGCGGTGAAAAAGGCGGCATGTGGGCCGCCATAGCCCATCGGCACACCAAAGCGTTGACTGCTGCCAAAGACCACATCGGCGCCCATTTCACCAGGGGATTTAAGCAGCACCAGCGACATCAAGTCGGCGGCAACGGCAACAATGGCTTTCTTGTCATGTAGGGCTTTAATGAGCTCACTGCGATCGTCGATTTGCCCATGGCGGTTGGTGTATTGCAATAGGGCGCCAAATAGATCGTAGTTGACTGCCTCACTTGCAGGCCCCACGACCACTTCAAAACCAAAACATTCGGCGCGGGTTTGAATAACATCTAGGGTATGGGGAAACACATCGTCAGCGACATAAAAAATATTGGCTTTTTTGGCTTTTGACACTCGCTTGGCCAATGCCATGGCCTCGCTGGCAGCGGTGGCTTCATCGAGCAAGGAGGAAGAGGCTAAATCCAGTCCTGTTAAGTCCATCGAGACTTGTTGGAAATTTAAAATGGCTTCTAAACGGCCTTGGGCAATCTCGGGTTGATAGGGCGTGTAAGCGGTATACCAACCGGGGTTTTCCAATACATTGCGTAAAATCACGCTTGGGACATGCGTGCCATAGTAACCCGCACCAATATAGCTTTTAAAGACGTTATTTTTATTGGCGACTTGACGTAGAGAGCTTAAGCCTTCGGCTTCAGAGCAAGGTTCACCCGTGCCTAAGGCTTGGGGTAGGCGAATCGACTCTGGCACGATTTGCGCCGTTAAATCGTTAAGGGATGTGGCGCCAATGGCGTCTAACATGGCCGCTTGCTGGGCATTATTGGGGCCAATATGACGGCGAATAAACCGATCGTGTTGCTCTAATTGTGTCAAGGTTGCAGTCATGGGTAACCAAAGTTTCCTGTCGTCAGCCAAGCTGTTAGGTGCGTGTAGGGCACAGCTTCACTGAGTGCTAATGTTTCAGTAACGTGTCACAAATAAGGTGCCACAAATAAGGTGTGTTTTACGATTCGTTGATGAAAGGATCCTTATCGCTAAATCACAAATCTCTCTGCAATGAAAGGCTGTTATCACGCCCTCAAGATGAATAGAGGGCGTTATTGTCAGCTATTCTTCATCGATGACGGCTTGATAATCGTCGGCATCGAGTAACTCGTTAAGTTCACTGACATCAGATGGCATGATGCGAAAAAACCAACCATCGCCAAAGGCATCGCTGTTAACCAGTTCAGGCGAGTCTTCTAAGGTCTCATTGACCGCAAGCACTTCACCAGAAAGTGGTGCATAAATATCGGAAGCCGCTTTTACGGATTCAGCGACGGCGCAATCATCACCCGCACTTAAGGTATCCCCTACTTCGGGAAGCTCGACGAACACCATATCACCCAATAATTCTTGAGCGTGCTCACTAATGCCTACCGTATAGCTGCCATCTTCTTCTCTACGGATCCATTCGTGTGAAGCGGTGTAATTAAGTTCAGTCGGGATGTTACTCATTGCAATTGTTCCTTGTTCCGATTAATTTAAAATGCTTGCTTACCGTTACGTACAAAGCTGGGTGCTACGACCTTGACAGAGATGCGTTTTTTACGCATTTCGACTTCAGCTGTCTGACCGATATGACTCGGTACACGTGCCATGGCAATAGAATAGCCTAAGGTAGGGGAAAATGTCCCACTTGTTATTAATCCTTCTTGCTCACAGCCTTGTGCGTCAGTAAAAAAGACTTTCATACCATGACGAATAACGCCTTTGTCTGTCATGACTAAACCGACCAGTTTCTCGCTACCCGAGGCTTTGATGACCTCCAATGCTTCGCGGCCATTAAAGTGTCGATCGGTTGGCTCCCATGCAACCGTCCAGCCCATGTTGGCGGCCAGCGGATTAACGCTTTCATCCATATCCAAGCCGTACAGGTTCATGCCAGCTTCTAGGCGAAGCGTGTCGCGTGCGCCTAAACCACAAGGTTTAACGCCCACATCGACCAAGGCTTGCCAAAGGCTCGGGGCTTGTTCTTGGGGTAAGATAATTTCAAAGCCCACTTCACCTGTGTAGCCTGTGGTGGCAATAAACACGTCGCCGCTTTGGCGACCAAAAAAGGGTTTCATGTCTTCAATGTCTTGATTTTGGCTGTCACTGAGGACTTGTGCTGTTTTGGCTTTGGCGTTGGGACCTTGTACGGCGATCATGGCCAGCTCAGGACGTTCGGTAATGAGCACATTAAAAGGGCTCGCTTGGGCATTGATCCAGCTAAGATCTTTTTCGCGAGTGGCGGAGTTGACGACGATGCGGTAATGGGTGTCGGTTAAATAATAGGTGATCAAGTCATCAATTACCCCAGCTTCATGATTGAGCATGCCACCATAAAGGGCTTTACCGGGAAGAGTGAGCTTGGCGACATCGTTGGCCAGTAATTGCCTCAGAAAGGGCTGGGCTTGCTCGCCTGTGACATCGACGACGGTCATGTGTGACACATCAAACATGCCCGCATCTTGGCGGACGGCGTGATGTTCTTCAATTTGAGAGCCATAGTTGAGGGGCATGTCCCAACCATGAAAATCAACCATTTTAGCGTTCGCGTCGAGGTGCTTTTGAAACAGTACCGTTTTATTAGCCATGTTGACTCCCTTGTTGGGGTTTTGCTGCGATTATCGATGCAAGAGTCAGACTCTTTTCACTATGAAGCGCTTACTATAATGTGTTCTTATATAAAGTGCTCATGTTGACATGTTCAGCCTGACGTTACTTGAGCCTGTTTGTTGATTTTTTGCTGGGCTCAGCGGTACCTTAATCTCTATGTGAGTGAACAATACTCGAAAAATGCGAGTCAAAAATTGTTACCCAAACAGCGTTAACATTGAAATAGGACAAAAGTCTATGTTTAACTGGCTTGAGTATACCTTGAGGTTGTGAGGGATATCACAACGGTTTTTCTAATCAATAGGGTTTTTGCATTACTTTTTCTCATGTAAAATCAATGGCTATTTATGTATGAGAAAAAGTATAATGAAGCAATTACTTTGTAACTAATTGATATTCTGTACTTTATCTTTTTCTTGTGCGGCGAACTGACAATGCTTAGGTAAGCCTGATTTATTACCGAGTGCTTGTTGAATAAACAGTGTTTTTAATGGCGAAAAATGATCGACGAGACTTAATCCCAAATCGCGTATGGCTTTTTTAATGGGATTACGGCCATCAAATAAGCGTTTAAAGACTTCCATTGCGGTGATCATTTCCATGGCATCGGCTTTACGCCAGCGTTCAAGTGCGCGTAAATGTCGATATTGGCCAATATCTTTATGGTCTCGATAAAGCTCACCGACCACTTGGGCAATACTGGCCGCATCAAGAAATCCCAAGTTGACCCCTTGCCCTGCAAGCGGGTGGATCGTATGGGCAGCGTCGCCGGCGAGTAGGAGTCGATGACGCGCAAAATGGCGGGCATAGCGCATGCGCAAAGGAAAGGCCTGGCGCTCACTTTCAAGTTGGCATAAACCGAGTTTAGCATTAAATTCAGCGGTTAAACTGCGTTCAAACTGGACTTTATCACACTCAAGTAGGGCGCCGGAACGCTCGGGTGGTAAGGACCAGACGATAGAACAAAGATAAGGATCGGCTAGGGGTAAAAAGGCCAGCGGACCGGTTTCGGTAAACACTTGTCTGGCGGTGCTCTGATGAGGATGCTCGGTGCGTATGGTGGCGACTAGACCGTGATGGCCATAATCCCAAAAACTCATGGGAATGTGACATTGTGACCGCACCCAAGAGTTTGCTCCATCGGCCGCGACCACTAATGCCGCACTTAAGTTGTCACCGTTATCGAGTGTTAGCCAAGCTTCTCGCTCGCCAAATGCGATATGGGTGACCTTGGTATTTTCGATATGATTGAGCCAGCTGAGTTCCGCAGCACTTTGACTCAGGGCATAACTTATTGCCTCATTTTCGATGATACAGCCTAAGTGTGGCATGGCGAGGCTGTGGGCATCGAAGTCGATTTTACTTAAGCTGTTTTCACACCAGACCTGCATTTTTTGATAAGGGCTAATACGGGTTAAATGCTGCCAAGTGCCTAAATGTGTGAGTAAACGTTGACTCGCCTGATTAATGGCACTGACCCTTAACATTGGCGCAGCCGTCACGGCTTGAACTTCACCCGCATCGATGAGCACCACGCGCATATTTTCCATGGCTAAGCCGATTGCTGTGGCGAGTCCGACCATGCCTCCGCCGATGACGGCGACATCAAAGGTTTGGGTAGTTAACATTTGAGATCCTTAAATAATGGCGGGCAACATTTTTTATTGTCATTAGCTTTTCCAGCCCATGGCGGTTTTGGCTATGGGCATTTTGAGTGGCGGGAACCAAGAAAGCAATCTTAAGCCTAGATCGCGCCCCAGGACTAATGGCCAATGCTGGTTAGAAAAGCCACGAACTAAAAATTCGATGTGTTCAAGCGTGCTGTCTCTGTCTTTAACGCGACAGGCTAAATAGTCATGCACTACTTGTGCGCTGCCCAGATCTTGTTCTTGGGCGATGGCGCTTTTGAGGATCTTAATCACACTGACTAAATCTCTCAGGCCTAAGTTAAACCCTTGTCCCGCTATCGGGTGCAAGGTTTGGGCGGCATTACCGATAAACAGGGTGCGATGATAAATCGGGCGACGCATACTCGATAACATTAACGGGTAACTGCTCCGTTGACCCACATCGATAAATTCGCCTGCGCGAAAGCCAAATGCTTGTTGCAGTTCATCGATAAAAACCGATTTTGGCGCATCGAGTAATCGAGTCGCTTCTTGATCCGATAAGGCCCAGACCAAAGAGAGTCTATTTTGCCCTTGATGAGAGGTCAGCGGTAACAAGGCTAATGGACCGTTTTGGGTGAATCGCTCATAGGCCCAGTGTTGGTGGGGCTTACGCGTATGGATATTAGCGACTACGGCCGTTTGTTTAAAGTCCACTTGTTCAAGTGGCAAATTCATACTTTGGCGGACTTTTGAATGGATCCCATCGGCGGCAATGACCAACGCAGCGTCAATTTGACGGCCATCAGTTAACATTAGAGATTGTTTATCGGGATGGGTGTCGACATGCTCGAGTGTGGCGGGGCAAAAAAGTTGCACGTCACTGTTATCGAGCAGCTGAAATAAGCTGTGGCCTACAGCGTCGAGTTCAACGACTTGTCCCAGATAAGGCAGATGAAAATGCTCGCTATTGAGTTCGGTCATGCCAAAATGACCCCGATCGGACACATGGATATGGGTGATCGGCGTGCCAAGGTGAGCCAACTTTGGCCAAATCCCTAATTGCGTCAGCTCAAAAATAGACTGGTGTGCAATGGCGATAGAGCGGGCATCAAAGCCGGGATGGCCGTTATTGGGACGCTGGGCCTCAATCAGGGCTATTTTAAGCGGCTGACCTTTTTTATTTGTCTTGTTGCGAGTATGAGTCGATAGCTGCGCGAGTGCTAAGGCCAGTATCGCCCCCGTCATTGCGCCGCCCACGATGGCGACATCGACATGCAGTTTTTCTTGTGATGGACGGTTTGTATTGGTCATTGGCGTGTCAAATTTAATGCATGGCGGGGTTTTCTTGTGCCGGATCGGTCAAATCGGGCCCAAATTCTGCGTAACAAAGTAATGCAGCCATACGGGTAAATTCGAGTAATTCAGTATAAGCGGTCTCTGATTCATCATCATCAATGACATCTATCTCAACTTGTGCGATGTTAGCCAAGTCTTGGATGATTTCTTGGACATCTTTAGAGGCCTTGTTGAGCTTGGGTTGTATGATAGCAAGGCCGGTTAAAAAGCTTTGTACCCATAAAGAGAGCGCTTCGACACGCTTAGACAGTGGCTCTTCTTCTTCGGGTAAAATGGGGCTAAAACCAAAGTCAGGATCTGACAGACGGGTGACACTGTCTTGATAGAGTTCGCTGATCAATTGGTGCAGTTCAGTTGGTAAGGCTTGGCCGTCATTAATGAGCTCTAATAAAGGCTGGACCCATGCATTATTTTTTTGCTCGATACCGCCACAAATAAGCCCGACAAGTGCGCCATGCACTTCAACGGCTTGCTGGCCTAGTTCGGCCGTTTTGAGCGCGGCATGTAAATTATCGATCTGAAAGAAAGGGGAGGTTGCCATATGGGGTGTCCTGTCGCTATATTTACTTTACAAGTTTATGCTAGCAGAAGTGGGTGATTCGACCAAGTACCACTATCACAAACTTAAGCAAAACGATGACAAATGCCGTTTATTTTTTCCATTGTTTAGGGGCTGTTGATCTTTGGTGGTTAAATTATGTCCGAACTAAACGTGTTTTAATCGAGGCGTAGTGAGTGCAGCCTAGTTTTCTAAGCGAATTCTCTACAACAAAGGGTAAAACACGTTTAGACGGATCCTATGGACAGCGTTTGTGGTGCCTTTTTACAGCGTTATCGCTTATTGATGTAGAATAACTACACAGCATAAGCTTAGCCTTGTCTAAAGACGCCACAAACTGCTGCAGAAATAATCACCAAAGATCAACACCCCCTAGAACAAGTGGTCATGTAAACAACAATTAATACAATTCATGTGCTTTTAGTATCAGTCTCGTATTGCACTTTATGTATGAGACCGATATAGTCCGCACAAGTGATGACAAAAGGATCCTTCGCGACATGAGTAGCAAGGCTATCGACATTACCCTGATGGGGCGCACTTATTCTATCGCTTGTCCAGTAGGGCAAGAGACAGCACTAAGACAGGTTTCGCAACATTTAGACATACAATTATCGACGTTAAAAGCGAAAACCAATAGCCTTAGTCGTGAAGAAATTGCTATTATGGCAGCCTTAAATATTGGTTATGAATTGCTGGAAGAACAGCAGAAAAACCAAAATTATAATAAGCAGATGGATGACAAAATCGGTTTGCTGCAATCGACCATAGAAGATGCGCTAGTTGAGCGTTCGGCTAAAGTAGATTAAACTTGAATAACGGTGGGTTTGATAGGATCTGTTAATATCAAGCCGACATAAAAAATTTGCTCCCTGGGATGCGCGCTAGCTGGTTATGTCCCTGTGCCGATAATTTTAAACCCAGGGTGAATGTTATACTGACATTGAGCAAGCTCGGCTCGTATCGAGAAGCCTTAGGAGGTATTCATTTACCCGCCTTGAACCTACGGTTCAAGGGCTGCGCCGGTAACGGTGTTCTGGGGAGCATCTTAATTTTAATGATTCATTCGCTGTAGAAAGTATTTGTCACAAGCCTCGTTAAGAACGACATATCGCTTATTTCAGTTTACACCCTATTGGAGGCTCAAATGGCTAAGTCTTCACTTCCAGCTGACGCAGCTAGTGCCAATTCTGGTTTGCCGCATGGTACTTACTCTGCTAATGAAATCAGAAAGACTATTCGTGGCAAGCGCCGAGAAATCCCTCTTCATCTTCAACGTGAATCTAGCCTTAAAGCCTGTGATTTACTGCTGTCGCTAGCAATTATAGAGAAAGTAAAGCATGTGGCGCTTTATGTAAGTCAAGATGGTGAGCTGGACACAAAGCCGCTAATAGAAGCCTTGTGGGCAAAGGGTATACACACTTATTTACCCCGTTTACATCCTTTTTGTTTGGGCCAGTTATTATTTTTGCATTATCATGTTGATACCATATTAGTGTCTAATCGTTTTGGTATTTTAGAGCCCAAATTACATGTCAGGGATGTCATGCCGATAAAAGGCATTGATGTGATGGTGACGCCACTGGTAGCCTTTGATGTTAAAGGGCAACGTCTTGGAATGGGCGGTGGCTATTACGATCGCACACTCGCCCATTGGCGCGATATTGGCAGGCCTATCCCTATGGGGTACGCTCATGATTGTCAGCAAGTTCCTCATATTGAGATACAACCTTGGGATATACATCTGCCTTATATTGTCACGCCGACTCAAGTCATTGCTGTTTAACCACTCATCTCTTTATTTATCAGTTAATCAATCATTATTCACTAAGCAGTGTAAAGGATTGGGTGGCTAGCACACCTATGGTCCAGTCGACATCGGTTCCGTTAATGCTGTCAACGGGATCAAAGGTTTGGTAGGCATCGCTTAAATAATAACTGTCTTCTAGAAGTGCCGCTTGGTAGGCTGCACCCATGCAATAATAGGGTAAATAATGGGTACTCACATCAGGGGAGTCTGCCTGAGCTTGGGTCCAAGTTAACTCACAAAAGGTTTCAGCAGCACTTTGCAGCGCCGTTAATGAATAATCATCTTCAAGGCCAAAAAACTCGGCTGAATTAACATAATTAGACAATAAATCATAATAGGCAACGTCCATGGCATTGGGGGTATTGACTGTTACGGTAGCATCAATCATGGTTTTAGCCGCGATACGGCACTCTGCATAGTCACCGGTGGCAGTATCGGTGTAACCCTTTAGGTTGCATGCATCGAGAGGATAGAGGTCGTCGATGATGACATTTTGGCCTAATGGGTAACTGTATCCCGTGATTGAATATTGGGTATTGGCAACATTGATACTGACATTAGGAATGGCATCGTCCTGATAAGCGATTTGTGTTGAGGCGCCGCCTATTTCGGCAGAGCCAAATAAAGTTCCTTGAAAAGCGTTTTCTAAGTAGTTGACGGCAACCCAACCATAGCTGGCTTCTTCTTCGCCGGGAAGGGTGCGCACGTCTAATGTTAATCCATTAAATGCGATGCTGTTTGTGGTTAACCAATTTTTTATCCATGCATCAATATAGGCATTTTTTGTTGCCTGTTCACTTTCAGGTAAGGCTCGTATACCTGCTGTAGAATAAAATTGAATACCACTGAGTAAAGGATCGTCAATGGTTTTACCTTCAGTGATAGTGAATTGTGCGATGGTGAGCACTAAATTATCGTTGAAAATAGTCCTTAAATAGCTATCTAGATCGATATTATCAACATCGGCAACACCTGGTTCGACCTTGTTTTCGGTTTCTGTTATTATCTCATAGGGAAGTGAATCAACGTATCGATACTCATATAAATAAAGTTTTGTTTTGGTGCTGCCCGCATCGAGTACAATTCGGTATTATCATTATTGCAAGCAGATACAAATAACAGCAACAGTAATATTAAGGTGTATTTGAATGGGTTCGATTGATGCATTTCAGCTCCTATTGATTCAACTTGTCTTTGATGTCACAAAAGGATAGTTAAATCATAGTCAAGGATATTAATTTAGGCATTCTCTAATGTGTAATGTGGAAACTTGATAGGATAGGTCACAACGCACTCTCGCGTGCGCGAGTGTTCTTTGGGTCTTCTTAAATCGATACCCCAGTGAACGTGGAATACGGGTAGGCTTAATTGATTTCTAGATATTGTTGAGTGACGATAACGCCCATAGGCCATGAGATTTCTTGATGATTGAATTCATTGATGGGGCTGAGTTGTTGGAATGAATTCATATGATAATTGTAAGTAAGTAGTGTGGCTTGATAGGCAGCCCCCATACAATAGTTTGCTAAATATTTTTCATCAACATCGGTATGTTCGGCTTTAGCCGTTTCCCAATTCAGGTTACAAAATTGCTCTGCTTGGGTTTGTAGTGAGCTTAAAGAGTAATTATTTTCGATCCCAAAAAAATGGGCCGTATAGTAAAAGTTCGCTAAAAGGTTGTAATGAACGACTTCAGCGGCATTAGGAACGGGCATATTAGTTTGAGTGCGAATAAAGGCTTTAGCTTGGGCCTGACAACTAAAATAATCGCCATTGGAGGTATTGGTGTAGCCCGTTAAGTAGCATGCATCAACATTGGCTAGTTGCTTAGCAATCACATCTTGTCCTAGTGGATAGTTGTTGCTGGTTAAGGGATATCGAGTATTGCCCACTTTAACACTGACATTGGTCAAATTAGGATCGAGATAAGTGATTTGTGAGGAGGACCCACCGAGTTTAGCAATGCCTGTGAGTGCGCCTTGAAAATGATGTTGTGAGTAATTGGTGGCTACCCAGGCATAGGCACCTTCTTCACTACCTGAGAGCGTTCGGATTTCAATTTCTTGAGGGGGAATTTTTATATTATGTATTCGGACCCAATTGGTTAACCATAATCGGATAAAAGTGTTTTTAGAAGCTCGCTCTTGGGGGGAAAGTAAACGCATCCCTTCAGTTGAGTAAAATTGAATATGGGTGAGCAATGCCCGACTGATGTTGGTTTGGCCGTCTGTGATCAATGCTTGGATTTGCGCTGCCAACTCAGATGTAAAAAGAAAATCTAGGTAATCACTGAGATCAATGATGGCAATATCGGCGACACCCGGTGAGTGTATTCTTTCGCTTAGGGTGTGGATATTTTTGGGTACGGTGTCACCTTGCGTGTATTGATATAAAAACAATCTGGTTTTATTATTGCCAGCATCGAGCACAATACGGTAATGAGGCGTATTGATATTATTTGGTGGAGGCTTAATGGCTTCTATCGCGTAGGCGTTAGAATAATCCACGATAAAGAATAAGCTTAATGCTAGTGTGATGAGTTTTTTGTATTGCATTCACTCATTGTCCATTTTATTTATTGTTATGAAGGCGAGACTACCATGAGCTTATATGTTTATTCTTAATCCAGCCTGAATTTTAAGGTAAATATATCTTTTTATTTGTGCTTGTTTTGTATAGTGAACTCTTTTTTCAGTTAAAAATAGAGCGTTAATCGTTATCGTTTTTCTGTCTTGAAATTAGACATCAGTTGGATTCTGTATTTCAGAGCGCTTAGGCATAAATTAACTTGATAGCAGCATGGTATTAAAAATTGGACTGTTTAAATATGGGGTTAACACCTGATATAAATGAGTTTGCTTCATTTATTAGATAGGCGCCATTGTATGTTTACCGTTAGGTTTATGGCAGGCTTTATCATTGAATGGATAGCTTGGCTATCATGGTGCCGCAGACTGTTGATATCATTTGTTAAATGACGGTAGGTTGAAATGATTTTTTAAACAAGGCTCAAGAGTGTAGGGGAGATATTGACCCGTTAAAGCAGGTATTTCAATGTTCTGCTTTAACGGTTTACTTTACTCTTGGTATTGTTGGGTGATGAGGAGTCCCATCGGCCATGAAATTTTGGTGTTGTTTACTTTTTGAATAGGATGAAATTTATGTTTATCACTTAAGTGATAATTATCTTCTAATAATGCCCCTTGGAATGCAGTCATCATGCAAAAGGGTTCCATGTATTCTGGATCATAATGACGATAAGTCGTTTTAGCGTTTTCCCAATCTAGACTACAAAATTGCTCTGCTTTATCTTGTAAGTTTTTAAATGAATAGTTTTGTTTTAAGTCAAAAAATTGTGCGTGGTTGTAGAATTCGGTCAGTAAACCGAATTCATTGACATATTGGTTACCTTGGTAGGCATCACCCATTGTACGACTAATAAAGGCTTTAGCTGTTTCGCGACATAAGTGATAATCACCTCTCGATGTCTCGCTATAGTCGAGTAAATGGCATTCATCAACATTCTTTAATGCCGCTTGTACTACTTTTAAACCTAGAGGATAACTTTGGCTATAAACAGGGTAAGCTTTACCGCCAATGGTGATGCTGGCATTATTGAGGTTTTTATCTTGATAAGCGATCTGTGTTGAGGCGCCACCCAATGCTAAGATGCCTTCGAGTTCCTCTTTAAATTGATGACTAATGTAGTTATATGCGGCCCAAGAATAGGCGCCTTCTTCTTTGCCTGTGATGGTTTTCACATCGATGGCATTGTTGAGGTGAACACTCTTGTCTTTGGCCCATTTTACAAGCCAGTCATTAATGGCTGTATTTTTATCGGCTCGCTCGCTATACGCCAATTCACGCATACCAGCGGTAGAGTAAAATTGGATCCCTTGAATAAGCTTAGGGGTGGCACTGTGATGTTTTTTTGAAGCCTGGGTGATTTTTTCAAGCAAATCATTATTAAATAGTTTACTCAAATAAGCGGGTATTTGACTGGTTTGAATATCGGCAATACCAGGACTTTGCGTTATGAAACTGATGATTTCAATGTTTGTTGCCAGCTCTTTTTTTTCGCTATTGTACTCATATAAATAAAGTGACGTTGTGGCGCTACCCGCATCGAGAATAATATGATGGTGTAAGGTTTCTTCTTTTTCGTTGTTATGGTCTGTTTTATTTTTGCCATGAATATCGTTTAATGCACCATCACAACCGAGTAAAAGAAAGGGAAGTAAAAAGAAGCTATAAATTCGTAAGCGCATGCGGTGTTAAATTCCATTGATAGAGGTAGAAATAAGCGCGGAGCCTAGCATAGATTGTACTGAGGTTATTTCGAGGAAGTGAAAAGTGAGAGTCACTTAATATTTTGACTAATGGATGGCGGCCTTGCTTGCAACTTTAGTCAATATATACTTGAAAATCAATTTGGTAGGTAGTAACGGGTGGTGAGTTGATATGTATAAGTGTTGTGGCTGTGAATATTAACCGTTGTAATGAGTCGACCTAAGCCACGACTCCCTGCTATCGACGATTGCAGCAGGGAGTGTTGACGCTAGGCTTTTGCGGGGGCTTTATTCTCGCTTTGGCGGGCAACATAAGGTGCCCTTTGCTGATAGTCTTGGGTGATGATCAGGCCAATAGGCCAAGAGACTTCTAAGGTATGAGACTCGTTTACCGGGGTGAAGTTTTGCTTATCGGTTAAATGGTAACCTTCATCGAGCAGCGCGGCCTGATAAGCGCCTGCTAGGCAATAATTGGCTAAGTAGGTTTTATTGATACCGGCATGTTGTTCCTGCGCCGTTTGCCAGTCTAGAGTGCAAAACTGAGAGGCTTTTGCTTCCAATTGGCTTAAAGAATATTGCTTATCTAAACCATAAAATTGTGCAGTATGATAAAAGTTTGATAACAGTCCGTAGCGATGAATATTTGTGGCATGAGGTAAAGCAAGTTGTGGCTCGTTTTCAATGAGTTTGACAGCTTGATGATGGCATACTGCATAATTACCCTTTGCCGTATCATTTATGCCCGTTAAATTACAGGCAGCAAATTGAGACAGTTTTTTAGCAATAAGATCTTGACCTAACAGATGACTTTCACTGGCAAGGGCATAGCTTTGCCCACCGATACTGACGGTAATATTGGTGTGTTGTTTATCAAGGTAAGTAATTTGCATTGATGCGCCACCGAGCTCAAGGATCCCACTGGTTTGGCGAGTAAAATCATCTTCAACATAGTTAAAGGCAGCCCAAGCATAGGCGCCTTCTTCGGCACCCGTTATGGTACGCACATCCAAATGGCTATTATCAAAGTCGATGTGATTATCGGTTAGCCATTGCGCTATCCAAGTTGACACTGCTTGGTTTTTTTCATTGCGATCGACGGTCGACATTAAGCGCATGCCCGCAGTGGAATACACTTGAATTTGTTCAAGCAGTGTATGTGCTGCATCATCTTGTTGGGCTTTAGATAAGTCTTGGAGCTGCTTTGCTAATGTAGGGGTAAATAGTTGGCTTAAATAGTCATTTAGCTGGGCTAGCGGTATATTGGCTAAGCCGGGCGTTTGTTTGTTCTCAGTTAAGGTTTCTATATGCTGAGGCGATTTTTTACCTTGAGTATCATATTGATAAAAATAGAGTTTAGTTTTACTGCTGCCAGCATCCAACACTATGCGATGATGGCTGACCGGCTCGTCAATTTTAGGGGTGGGATAAAAACCGCAAGCTTGTAACGTTAACAGACTGGTGAAAATCAGAGGGAATGTTGTTTTGGTCATGAAAAACAGTATCTTTGCATTGAGAGTAAACGCGCACAATATCATAGCTCATTCATCACGAAAATAGAGTCGCTTAAATATTAAATTAATGCATTTATTCAGTAGGTTGTTTGTAATGTAAACGTTTTAAATGTATTTATTCCTGATGCTTGTGTTGGTATTTTTAAGGGTGTTGTTGGGATTTTTTTAAGCGTTTCATTGACGTTAAGCTAGGTTGTGGTCGTGTTAGTGAAAACATCAGACTCGTATTAACGAGTCTGATGAGGCATTTTGAAAGCGAAATGTTGAAAAAGAGCGCTGACAAAACGGGTGATAGAATGTGTTAATCTGCTTCTTTGAGACTTTGTGTCAGCTCGACAATGGCTTTCTTGCCGTCACCAAATAACATTAAAGTATGATCCATTGCAAACAGAGGGTTAGGTAATCCGGCAAAGCCAGGACTGAGTGAGCGTTTAACAATGACCACACTGCGCGCCTTATCGACATTTAAAATCGGCATGCCGTAGATAGGACTGCCCTTATCTTCGCGGGCCATAGGATTAGTGACATCATTGGCACCGATGACAATAGCGACGTCAGTTTGCTCAAATTGTGGATTAATTTCATCCATTTCAATAAGCTGCTCATAAGGCACTTCCGCTTCAGCAAGGAGGACATTCATGTGTCCGGGCATACGCCCTGCAACGGGGTGAATGCCGTAGAGGACTTGTGTCCCTCGTCCTTCTAATACATTGGCTAAATCCCGCACCGCATGTTGCGCTTGCGCCATCGCGAGACCATAGCCCGGTACAATAATTACCCGCTCAGCAGTTTCCAGCATCATGGCAATTTCTTCTGCTGATGATGATTTTACTTTACCTGCATAGACTTCATCGGCATCAATGGTTTCACCGCCTTCGGCCATCACCCCAAATAATACGTTAAACAATGAGCGATTCATGGCTTTACACATAATTTGGGTCAGAATAAGCCCTGACGCTCCTACCAGTGCACCGGAGACGATCAGTACGGTATTGCCTGTGATAAAGCCGGTGGTGGCTGCGGCAATCCCCGAATAGGAGTTAAGCAGTGCGATAACCACGGGCATATCCGCGCCGCCAATAGGCAGCACCAACAATAAACCCAGTACCAGCGCGACGGCCACAAGCAGATAAACCAGCACGGTGTCATTAGGGTTATTGACGATCATTATTGATAAAACAATGGCAGCAACAAATAAAATACCGTTGAGTAATTTATTGGCTGGAATGGCGATGGGGTTACCTGATATGAGCTCTTGCAGTTTGGCAAAGGCGACAAATGATCCCGACAGTGTCACGCTACCAATGAGGATTGTGACGGCAATGGAGATTAAGGCGATGGTGTGGGTCGCCGACTGAGGGTCTAAAAAATTGGCTAAAGCAATCAATAACGACGCGCCGCCTCCAAAACCATTGAGCATCGCTACTAATTGTGGCATCGATGTCACTTGAATTTTACTGGCTAACGTTGCGCCTGTGGCGCCACCGATAATGATCCCGGCAATAATCCATTGGTAACTTAAGATACTTTGATCAAATAACGTCACAACAACGGCAATCAGCATCCCTAAAGAAGAGAGGCGGTTACCTTTAACGGCGGTGCGGGGTTTAGTGAGGCCTTTAATGCCTAAAATAAATAGCACTGCCGCGACTAAATAAACGAGATAAATAATGCTGGTACTCATCATAATCAATGCGTTCCTTATTTTCTTTTAAACATGGCAAGCATGCGATTGGTTACCATATAACCGCCGACAACATTGATGGTGGCGAGTACGACGGCAATAAAGCCTAAGACATTGACCCACATACCCGCGCCGGATCCTGCCGATAATAATGCGCCCACTAAGGTGATCCCTGAAATGGCATTGGAACCAGACATTAACGGGGTATGTAAAGTGGGGGGGACCTTAGTGATGATCTCGACGCCGAGAAAGATGGCCACTACAAATAAGGTGAGTAATAATAAAATATCCATTAGTGTGTCTCCTGAGTTGTGGTTGAGTTATTTTCTGCCGAAGAGGGCGTGGGTTCATCTGCTGTGGGTGTTGGAGGTATAGAGAGTGCTGGCAGTTTGAGTACATCTCTCAGCCTAGGGCTAATAATCTCTCCTTGGTGGGCTACCAAGGTATCTCTGACGATTTCATCTTCAATATCGAGTGTCAGTACTCCCTCTTTATCGAGCAATAGGTTTAATAAATGCTCGATGTTGGTGCCGAACATTTGGCTGGCATGAGTGGCTGCTGTTGAGGCGATATTACTGGGGCCGATGATGGTCACACCCTTATGTAGCACTTCTTTATTCAGTTCGGTGAGTTCGCAATTCCCCCCCGTCTCAGCGGCTAAGTCAACAATGATACTGCCATTTTTCATGCTGTCGACCATTTCTTTAGTGATTAAGATCGGTGCGGTGCGCCCCGGTATGGCCGCCGTGGTGATGATGATATCTTGCTGAGCCAGCACATTGGCCATGGCTTGTTGCTGCCGTTTTAAAAAATCATCACTTTGTTCGGTGGCGTAGCCGCCTTTGGTTTCGGTATTTTCGGTTTCAAGATCCAACTCGACGGGTTTGGCCCCTACAGAAATGATTTGCTCCCGTGCGGCGGGGCGAATATCGTAAGCTTCAACGACCGCTCCTAAACGTTTTGCCGTGGCGCAGGCTTGTAATCCTGCGACCCCGACGCCCATGATCAGCGCACGGCTAGGTTTTAATGTGCCCGCAGCGGTCATCATCATGGGGAATAAACGGGGCGCTCTATAGGCGGCGAGTAATACGGCCTTATACCCTGCGATGGTGGCCATGGATGACAGGACATCCATACTTTGTGCCCTTGTGATCCGCGGTACCATTTCCAGTGCAATGCCACTGACGCCAATACTGGCAAGGGTTTGTGCATGTTCTGGATGGGCGAGTGGGTCCATCATGCCAATGAGCAGCTGTTTCTCATTTAATTGGCTTTTTAATTCGTCGAGTTGTGCGCCTTTCGCGTTGACTAATACAATAATATCCGCTTGAGCGAGGATTGTTTGTCTGTCATGTATGCTTGCGCCTGCGTCTTGGTAATCTTTATCGATAAAACCTGCGTGGACCCCAGCGCTCGATTCAACCATAATGGCGATGTTTTTCTTCATCAGACGTGTCACGTTTGCAGGGATGAGTGCGACGCGTTTTTCGTCAAAATGATGTTCTTTTAATAGGCCTATTTTCAAAAGGATCACCTGTGCGTGAAAAGTAAGTGTAAGAAATTAAGGAATACCGATGAGTCGATGGATCCCCAAGAAGTTATTCTTTATTAGCAGTTTGGCACTGAGTCATGGTTAATGAACACCTATGATGGCATAAACAGCATGTTATGCGACTGGTGTTATCAACTCAAACGCAGAGTTGTGGGTATAATATAATTAATTCAGTATGATATAGCTTCCTTATGTTGTATTCCCGTGGATGGAAAACAATCGTTGTATCTCATTTGCTCAATCAGGGTTATTGTTCGCCGTGATGACAAGACTATCTGGCCTTTGATAAAGGTTCAGATTGTGTCGCACTTTAATACGAGTCCCCTTCGAAGACGTATCTTCAGGTGGCTTGGGTATTATGCTGAATGTACAAGGTCTATATTTTTATCAGTGTTCTTATATAAAGTACAAGTGGAAAAGAGCAAAAAATTGACCAATATCACCTTGCATTAGCGAGGTGTTTTTTATTCATTGTTATGTTGTAGCTTAATTTTTGCGCTTTGTATATTCCAAAATGGAATTAAAAATCATCTTTTATTCTTTTTTACTTTCGAGCGCAGAGGCTAAGCTATCAGACATTAAACTGATCTAGGGCCGTTTTCATGTTGTTAAAAGAGCTTTCATCACTGACTTCTCCGTTGTCACAAGCACAAACAGAGAAGCTCAAACAGCTCACTTCCGAGCTGAATGCCGTACAACTCGCGTGGGTGAGTGGATATCTATCAGCCACTGCAGAGCAAGGAGCACAAGGACAATCAGGGATCGCGGTAAGCGCTGAAAGCCAACCCGCTCAAACAGTGACTGTATTATATGGTAGCCAAACGGGTAATGGCCGTGGGATCGCTTCAGCATTAGCGGCGAAAGCCCAAGCATTAGGCTATGGCGTTAATTTAGTGTCGATGGGCGATTACAAAGTCCGTCAATTGAAACAAGAAAGCTTACTACTGGCAGTGGTCAGTACTCATGGTGAAGGCGATGCGCCGGATGATGCCATTGAACTGCATAAATTTTTATCGTCTAAACGTGCCCCTAAACTCGATAACTTGCATTTCTCTGTGTTAGCTTTGGGAGATTCAAGCTATGAATTTTTCTGCCAAACGGGTAAAGACTTTGATGAAAAGTTAGCCGCGTTAGGCGCGACAGTATTATTACCGATTGTTGAATGTGATGTGGACTATGAAGAGCAAGCCGCGCTTTGGCAAACCCAAGTGTTGGAAGCCGTTAAACCGCTAATTAAAGATGATACCACAGCGAGTGTGGTGTCGATTGCGGGTGGCAGTGTCGTCAATACGTTTGAAACTGGCTTCACTAAGCAGAAACCTTATACCGCTGAAGTATTAGTGAGCCAAAAACTCACGGGTCGTGATTCGGATCGCGATGTGCGTCATGTTGAAATTGAGCTGGGTGAGTCAGGCATACAATATCAGGCGGGTGATGCCTTAGGGATCTGGTTTACTAATAATGAAACCTTAGTCGATGATATATTGGCTAAGTTGGGCATCGAAGCCTCTGAAACCGTGAGCTTGGGCAATGAGACCGTGTCGATTAAGCAGGCCTTAATTGAAATTAAAGAGCTGACCCAATTAAACCCTAATGCGGTGAAAGGGTGGGCAGAGCTGAGTCAAGATGCCAGATTAGTGGCCTTGTGTGAAGATAAAGCGCAACTGCGTCAATATGTGATTAATCATCAAGTGATTGATTTAATTAGTCAGTACCCCGCAACGGTGACGGCGAGCGGTTTTGTTGGGTTACTGCGTGGCATTACGCCTCGTCTCTATTCTATTGCCTCTAGTCAAACCGAAGTGGAAAGTGAAGTGCATTTAACGGTGGCGTTGGTGGAGGAAGAACATGATGGTCAGGCTCGCTTTGGCGGTGCATCGCAATTTTTAGCCTTAGCTGAAGAAGGCGCACAAGTTAACGTCTATGTGGAGCCGAATAACCATTTCCGTTTACCGGCAAACCCCGAAACGCCAGTGATAATGATTGGCCCTGGTACTGGTGTGGCACCCTTTAGAGCTTTTATGCAAGAGCGAGCAGCCCAAGGTATACAAGGTCATAGTTGGTTATTCTTCGGCAACCCACATTTTGAACAAGACTTCTTATACCAAATCGAATGGCAGCAGTACCTCAATGCCGGTGAGCTGACACGATTAGATTTAGCCTTCTCGCGCGATCAGGCACACAAGGTTTATGTACAACATAAAATCACTGAGCAAGGTGAAGCGTTATGGCAATGGCTAGAACAAGGAGCGCATCTGTATATTTGTGGTGATGCAGAGCGAATGGCAAAGGATGTACATCAAGCGCTAATTGATGTGGCTATTACTCATGGTGAAATGAGTCTCGAGCAAGCACAAGCTTATTTTGAGACCTTGCGCACTGACAAACGTTATCAAAAAGATGTCTACTAACCATTTTATTACAAGTAGTTAGTGTTAAAAGACAGTCGCGCAGGATCAATAGGTACGATTAAAGAATAAAAGATGGCTGTGACATCGATCGCAGTTCAGATAAAGACAAGAGTGAGGCGATAGCCATGAGTGATAAAAAGACTGAGCCAAAAAGCGAAAAATTAGCGGCTAATGAGTATTTAAAAACCGACAGTAATTATTTACGCGGGACCATTAAACAAGGCTTAGGGACGGCGGTCACAGGCTCTTTTAGTGACGGCGATCAACAGCTGATTAAATTCCATGGTTTTTACCAGCAGGATGATCGTGATTTGCGTAATGAACGTAAAGAGCAAAAATTAGAGCCGCTGTATAGTTTCATGCTCCGGGCGCGCGTACCTGGTGGTGTGTGTACTACCAGACAATGGTTGGGCGTGGATAAAATTGCTTGTGAGCTCACCAGCTCAAATAGCATTCGTTTAACCACAAGACAAACGTTTCAATATCATGGTATTCCAAAGCGTCATCTGAAAACCATTATTCGCGATCTTGATCGTGAAGCCTTAGATTCGATTGCCGCTTGTGGTGATGTGAACCGTAATGTGATGTGTAACCCCAATCCTGTTGAGTCGAAGTTACATGCACAGGCCTATGAGTGGGCTAAAAAACTGTCGGATAACATGTTACCGCACACCAAAGCTTATGCTGAAATTTGGTTAGATGATGAAAAAATCATGACGACTAAAGAGGATGTTGAGCCCGTTTACGGTGAGACTTATTTACCGCGTAAATTTAAGATGGCTGTGGCCGTACCGCCTGATAATGATGTGGATGTTTATACCAATGATTTAGGTTTTATTGCGGTGGCTGAAGCCGGCGAATTAGTCGGATTTAACTTAGTCGCTGGTGGGGGGATGGGTTCAACCCATGGTGAAGTGGAAACCTTCCCACGTTTAGCCGATGATTTTGGTTATATCAAACTCGAAGACACGCTTAAATTTGCCGAAGCGGTGATGACAGTGCAGCGTGATTGGGGCAACCGCGTTAACCGTAAGCGTGCCCGTTTAAAGTATACCATTGTCGATCATGGCTATGAGGCGTTTAAAGCCGAGCTTGAAAAGCGGGTAGGTGTAGCCTTTGAGCCGAAACGTAATGTGGTGATTGGCGATCGCGGCGATCGTTACGGTTGGATAAAAGGTGTCGCTAACGATTGGCATCTGACCTTATTTATCGAAGGGGGTCGTATTAAAGACTTGCCGGGTGAGCCACTGCAAACGGGGATGCGGGAAATCGCTAAAGTTCATAAAGGCGACTTTAGAATGACCTCGAATCAAAATGTCATCATTGCTGGTGTCGATGAAGCCGATAAGGCAGAAATTGAAGGCTTAGCGCGCAAGTATGGCTTAATGGGCAGGCTCATCAGTGAAACCCGTGGCCATTCTATTGCGTGTGTGGCCTTACCGACGTGTGCTCTGGCGATGGCTGAAGCTGAGCGTTACTTTCCCGATTTTTTGAGTAAAGTTGAGAATTTACAAGATAAACATGGCTTCTTAGATCAAGCCATCGTTATTCGTATGACAGGTTGTCCTAATGGTTGCGCGCGTCCGTTTGCCGCTGAAATTGGATTAGTCGGTAAAGCGCCGGGGCGTTATAACTTGTATTTAGGCGCTAATTTTGAAGGGACCCGATTGAACAAATTACACAAAGAAAATATTCAAGAAGCCGAAATAATGGCCGAACTGGATACGTTGTTTGGCCGTTTCGTCGCAGAGAAAGAGGTGGACGAAACTTTTGGTAATTTCACCGTTCGAATTGGGGTGGTAAAAGCCGTTAATGATGCTGCAAGGGATTTCCATGGATGAGTACATAAACAAGAGCATAAACAATAGCCCGATTTCTCAAGACGAGCTTAAGGCCTTACTCGACTCACCAAAGGTTGAGCAGCAAGCTGAGCTTGGGCGCATTAATGCTTTTTTAATCGATTTAAGCGCTGAGCAACGCGTGACATGGGCATTGGCTTTACTGCCTAATACCCATGCGTTATCGTCCAGTTTTGGTATTCAGTCTGCAGTGATGCTGCATCTGCTCAGTCGCCAAAAAGCCGATATTCCGGTGATTTTGACGGACACTCAACACTTATTTACTGAGACCTATCAGTTTATTGATGAGATGACCGAGCGCTTAGACTTGAACTTGAAAACCTACGCTGCCACCTACAGCGCCGCTTGGCAGCAAGCCCGTTATGGTAATCTCTGGGAGAAAGGTATTGACGGGTTAGATCGTTATAATAAGATCAATAAAGTCGAGCCGATGCAACAAGCCATGCAGGATTTGCAAGTTGGCACTTGGTTTGCCGGACTGCGTCATAGCCAGTCTAGCAGCCGTGAAGCTTTGCCTATTTTGGCGATCACGGGTGGCCGTTATAAACTGTTACCCATCGTTGAGTGGAGCAATAAGGATGTGCATGCGTATTTAACGCAGCATGAATTGCCTTACCACCCACTATGGGAAAAAGGTTATGTATCGGTGGGGGATACGCATTCAAGCAAGCCATTAGAGCTAGGTATGACTGAAGAAGAGACTCGTTTTAATGGGCTTAAGCGTGAGTGTGGTCTGCACTACGACATTTAGCTTTATAGCTGCTTGGACTTGACACTACTGTGTTGGCACTTAGCTTCGTTTCTCATTGACACTAGTCAACTCCGAGACTCAGCTTACGTGCCGCCTTGTATTGTCTGCGTCAGCAACGCTATTAATATTTCAGATAAGTGATAAAATAGCTTAAGAAAAAGTGGCTACTTGGACTCGACCTTTCTTGATTAATAGAGAGGGTGTTGGCGCTTAGCTCAATATCATTGATTGCAGTTAACTGTGTTATTGTTTCAGCGGACTTTGATGTAAATCAAAAAAAGGTCGAGAGTTATCATTCCTTCTGGTAATAGATAGTGGGGTTAACGATATTAATTGGGCTAAGAAGCGTTTTAATGATTTTTAGGTTTTGTTATGGGCTTGAACAGAGGTTTTCTATGACGAAATCTCTGGTGATTAATAACCTCTAGAAAGGGGGGGGCTATTATGAATAAAGTGACTGGTCCTGTTTATGCTCTACTCACTTAGCTGCAAATGCTGCAACAAATTCTTCAATATCAGCAAGAACCTGTCCATTGATAAATTCAGACATAGATTCTCTGTTAACTTGTAAAGTCCATATACCTGATTTTTCCGGCAGTACAATTCTGATCTCAACATGATGTACATACATGACACTCTGCTCAGTGTCAGAATAAAAAGTTACACTGTAATCAGTCATATGGCCGGAACGAGCACTCGCTCTAACAAAACGTTCAAAAGGTATCATTGCTGTATTAAGAGAATGTGATCCAGCAACGATATTGACCGGAGAATCTGGGCCACCTAAAGAATGGGCTACAATATGAAGCCATTCAGAGTGCTCAATACCACTCATTTTGGCTGCACTTCCTCCCATTACGCTTCTAAGACTGGAACGCGAAGGAATATCGGAAAGCGTTGCAGCACTTATTGTTGCACCCTGTGAAGTTCTCTCTCCAGTCAAAGGGCGCGGCCCTTCAGTTACCATACTGGATGCATCCTCTTGCATGGGACCACTAACAGCAGATACGCGCATCCTCGATGCATCTGATTGTGGGCGGCGAACAATACTTGAAACAATACCAGCTTTATTTAATTTCAGTGCTCTGTTATGTCCTACTACCTGAATTTCAGTGTTTTCATCCTCTTCAGTCAGAAAGGTCGCATATCCTACCGCTTCATCAGCGGTGATTACAATTTTACGCGCGGCTAGAATTCTTATTATTTTCTGTTCTAGTGTCTCTGCAATAAATTGCATGGGTTGATATATATTAAAGCTATTAACAGCGCCACTGGCCACCGAAGCTAATTGAAATTGAGAGACACAACTATCACGAAGTAGTTCTCTTTGTGTAACAGCCTTAGAGCCGTTACCAACAAACATACTACCTTGTTCAGAATAACTTTTCTTCTGAGCAACCGGCCAACTGTTATTCTCTTTTGGTTGCATCTGCAGCGCTTTAGCGCCTAGTACATCGGCCTCTTTTTCCAGTTCTGCATTATCATTGATTGCTAAGCCGCCGATTGTGGTGGTGGGATTGACTCGCCCTTGGGCTTGTTGGATAACATGACCGAGTTCATGGGGTAAATGTTTTTCTTGGCCAGCGCTTAGATGAATGTCATGACCTTGGGCATAAGCATGAGCCTGCACCGCCGCAGGTTTAGCCGAGTTATAATGCACCTTGACATGATTTAAATTGATGCCCGATAAACTTTCCATGCCACTTTTTAAGTGATCGGGTAGGCCAGTATTATTGTGAGTATTAGTGTCAGCTTTTTGAATAGCCTGCTTGGCCGCATGATTATCGGCCATGGATTGTAACTGTGCCATGCGGGCAGCTTGTGGACTATTGTTAGCCATTTCTTGGTACTTTCTTTGCAGCGCGGCTTCAGGTCGATTATCAATAAACTGATTGTTAGACGGGCTCCTTTTCGGGGAAACTTTATTGTTAAGGGAATGACTCTTTGGATCCTTATTCACGTACTTATTGACATCGTTTGACATAACATTCCTTGTCATTCGCATGAATCGCGTGATGTAACTGTTCTAAATATAGTCAAAATTTTCAGCTGTTTTTGAAAAGCCCAAGGGCAGTAATTAATGAGCCTTATCTCTGGTAGTGTTGAACCTGTTTATGCCCCAAAATGGGTTGGCCTTTGAATGAAGGCGGGTGACATTGTTATGTATTAAGCTTCGCTTAATGGTAGGTCGTGGATCCCATTCCTTCTTGTAGTAAAGAGTGGGATTCGAAGGACCGCTCGTCCTAAGGATATCCCTCTCTTAAAGACCTGTTAGATGTCCCTGCCTCTAGCTTGCAGCGGGCTAAGGTCGTGGATTCCCAGCAACATACGTAAGCTTTGAATGAAAGCTTGATGGCATTTTTTGTGTGTTCCCTTGATTTATTTGGTATTGATGAGGTGTGTTTGGATTAGATTGGTTCAATTATATTTATTGCTTGCCGCAGGCTTATTGTGCAGATACCTCTGTAGCACGCTGTAAACTCATCCCTGAGCGCTCTGCGACTTCATCCTTGAAGTCGAAGGCATACAGTTGCATCTACACGGGATGTTAAAAGCTAAAAGCTAAAAGCAAAAAATAAAATCAAAAGCAGTGGGTTTCTTTGACCTAAGTTTTTTATTTATCTACTGAGTTGATGTTTTGTGCTTTAAAATTCATCAATTTTGCTTAAGTCACTTCTTTTAAAAGACTGTTAGTCATTAGTATGTTATTGATTATTAATGGCTGGCTTTAAGATGATTACTTTGAATTTGTGACTAAAGTCGGCTACATCTAT
The DNA here is from genome assembly GCF_023284005.1 of Shewanella surugensis. GTDB lineage: Bacteria > Pseudomonadota > Gammaproteobacteria > Enterobacterales > Shewanellaceae > Shewanella > Shewanella surugensis. Next base: position 31,287 of record NZ_JAKIKS010000021.1, on the reverse strand, counting down.
TCATCAATACTTATTAATCTTCAGATATCAAAGTTATATTATAAAGTAGTGGATGTTGTATTATGCAGCAAGGCAAAGCGTGGGATGAGCTGAGAGCTAAAATTGAGGTCATGTATCCTCAATTAATGACAGGATTAAATGGAGCTGTATCTAAGCAGGATTTAGCTCAATTAACAGTATGGTTTAAACAAGAAGTGAAGCAAGAGTTGCCTGCTAATTTATTGACACTTTATTCTGCCAATGATGGCGAAAATCAGTCTGTAACACTTGGTTATATGTTTGGTTTAAGTTTCATGTCATTAAGTCAGGTATTGAGGACCTTAGAGGATGGTAGAGCATTTTTAGAAGAGTATGATGATGAGGTGCATGCTTTTTGTGCTTCTCGAGAAACGGGCAAAGTTAAACTTTTGTTGGCGAATGCTAAATGGGTTCCATTATTAACCGATGGTTGTGACAATTTTATTGGTCTCGATTTTGATCCAGATAGCCAAGGTACGTTTGGACAAGTGATAAACTTTGGCCCTGATGAAGAAGAGAAATTTGTCTTTGCAGATTCGCTAGAAGAGTTTTTTGAATTACTGTTTCATTGCCTTGAACATGCAGTATGGGACAGTGATGCTCACATGTTTCACTTTCAGAAAATGCAGTTTATTGATGCACTTAAAATGATATACTTCGAATGTTAGTCAACCAAGCGGTTAAAAATAAGCGTTTGGAAAAGATTGTTAGTGGCTGGCTATAAATTTTTTATGGAGTGTGTTGTGATTCGTTTATTAATTATAAATTTTATTTTTTTGATCCTTAGTGGTTGTGTCGCTGTACCTAGTAATGTTGATGATTATGCTAAATTACAGAATGAGAAGTTTAGGAGTAATGACAAATATTTTGCGGTTATTTTTGAAAAGGTAAATGATGAAGCCTTAAACGTGGGGTTTTTTACTACCCCCAATATAGCCGCACATTATGTGAAACCACAACAAGCAAAATTAAGGATTAAAGTTCCTTATGATCCTTCTAAATCAAATTTAGTGTGGGCTGCTAAGTTTAACGTTGAAAATATAGAATTAGAAAAAGGGAAGACGTATTTTGGTAGAGTATCTGAGGAAAATTGGTGTATAAAACTTGAACTCATTGATTCAAATGGCCAAGCTGTAGCTGAAACGCAGTATAGTGTGGTATCACCCTATTTGAGTTTAAATGATTTGAAGAGTAAATATACTATGGCTCATGTCAGGGCTGTGGCTAAAGTTGCATCATGTGATGCTTTTAATCGCACTCTTTAACTAATTGGTGTAATAATGTTCTGCCCTTTATGTCTGCACAAATTTGGTTATTTGAAATTAAATAAACTCGATAAAGTTAATAAGCAGATCGAGTTTAATTGTCCTGAATGCCAAGTTAGGTTAAATAATAGCTCGGTCCAGCAAATAGTCACGAGAATGAAGTTATATTTTATTGGCGGATTTGTGAGTATTTTTCTTATTGTTTTTATCGGTAGCTTCTTTAGAGGGACTGCTATCAGTTCGATAGAAGAATGTTTAATGATTATATTTGGTGGTGGAGGTGTTTTATTGGGATATTTAGAGCTGAAAAAGCTTGATAGAGATATCTATTATGAAAAAGTAAACTAAAAAATATAGCTGTATCTACAATTCAACTAAAAAATCATGTTGAATTGTAGGCAGCTGATTATGAGTGGTTGGCTATGTATTTACTAATGTACTTTTTATATAGCTACCTACATTCTGTTTTGTAGTCAGTTCAGTACCCATGATGTTGGTGCTACGATCACCATTTTTAGTTTGACGATGGTGAGGATACTAGTGAGAAGGTTAAACAGTCCAGCCTTGTATTCCACGTATTAATAGAAATAAAGGCTGAGCGTTTGCATTAGGTTGATAACGGGTGAAAATCTGAGTATGTTATTGATTAATTGTGTCTGGATAAAGATAATTTACTGAACTTAAATGTGAAGTACCTCATTTAAGTCCAAGAAGGGACTGCATGAAAACCATAAATATAAAAAGTAGATTAAGACCAATTAGGTTTGCGTTTTTGGTACGTCCCACAGACAAAAAAAACATCGAAAAAATATTTAGGATAAACACATGTTTATGGGGAGGGTTATATAATCCTATCATTCCAGTATTTGGAAGAACCCCTACATGGTGGTCTAACGATAGCTTGAAGCGAGAATTACCTAGCGAAGCGTTAAATCGCTACTTGGATTTCTTTGAGCCAGATATATTAGTTGAATGTGAAAAGGGCTTGGCTAGAAATAGTGGTTATGACAGTCGAAGGGTTATAAATCTAGAAGAATTACTTGTGGGTGAAGGTCATGAAAGTTGGAATGGATTTGGCTTGGATACGTATGATTTATATAACGAATTATATGATAATGAATATAAATATCAATTACGAACACCTCATAACATTACTATTGTAGAAGGAAAATCAGCTGTTCAAAATATGCTTGTTAGTTGTCTTTTTGGCAAGTTTCCAGAGCAAAAAGAATATAGCTATTATGAGCGTGTTTTTAAAGATAACTTTGATGCTCATACGATAAAATTAGAGGATGAAAATTTAGACAAAATATATCGTGAAGGCATTACTTCACCTATTCGGATGGCGAATAAATACATTAAACGCTATTCAAATAATCACATGTCACCTACCTTGTTTGTTTTCGACTTAACTAAACCATATGACTTAATAGATTATTGGAATTTACGTGCTGTATATGCCAATCGAGTCATTCCTATCCCTAAGCAATGGATATCCCAACTTAGTGCATACTGTAAAGAATTTATTCTTAAAAATTACAGGCCATTACCTGGTAACAGATATGGTGTGATGATACGTCCTCAAGCGATGTTCTCTAGAGGGATTGAAGACGAAGAAGCTAATACGATTTTTGAAAATCACATTAAGGTTGATAGAGAAGGGGCTAATTGTATTCAACATTGGTATCCCCGTTTTGATGTAAAAGCATACAAAGGGATCTCAAGGGACCAACGTCCTCTGCTAACGGTTGAAGAGAGAGACGCAGAATACTCATTTGATGACAATGACAGCACCGTAAAATTAGATACATTAAAACCAAGCTTTGTAAATAACCATCGTGGTAATTGTAAATGGGCAAACGTTATAAAATTAAGAAGCTGGATTGACCGCTCAATCAATACTGTATTTCCAATTGATTTTCGTAACCCAAAGTTTCCTCGTTCATACATGGGAGGAGATTTTGCTCTCCCTACAAGTGAGGGGCTAACTTTATTACCTCGAGCTATATCAAATACAGAGTATGTTGAAATAAAAACTTGTAGTGATGCAATTTCAACATGGCTTAAAAGTAAAGATATAACAACAGTTCAATCTGACGCTGGCAGGTCCACTCAGCAAATAATTGATACCTTGGGTGGTTTTTGGGGAGTTAGAGCTTTAACAAGCAAAAAAGTGATTGAAGAGTTAAATAAGATAGCTATGAAGCCAGCATCTAAAACAGACAATGTGATGGCATTTAGAAATAAAATCATTGCCGCTACAAAAAACAAAAGATGGAAAAATAGAAGCTTTGATCAGTTGGTAAATAATGGAGCTGTTGAATTGGGTGCAGAAATAAAATGCACTGAATGCGGTCACCCTAGTTGGTTTGAACTACCAAAATTAGATCATAGTCTAAAGTGTGACCTATGCATGAGGCTATTTGATTTTCCAAAAGTAGACACTAAAAATCATCTGATTTGGGCATACCGATTAATAGGACCATTTGCCCTGCCAAATTATGCAAAAGGCGGTTATTCAGCCTCCTTATCTATAAGGTTTTTCTCTGAGGTTATTGGTGAAGCTTCATTTTCTAATATGTCATGGTCAGCAGGGCGAGAATTAACGTATTCAGATGGAAAAAAAATCGAAGCAGATTATCTTTTATGGTTACAGCAAACTTCCCCACTGGATAATCACTCTCAAGCAAGATTAGTCTTTGGTGAGGCCAAAAGCTTTGCAAAAGAGGCTATTGGCATTAAAGATATTTCAGCAATGAAAGAGCTTGCTCAGAGGCATCCAGGTGCTGTTTTAGTGTTTTCATTATTAAAAACAAATTTGTCTAAATCTGAAAAGGCCCGATTAGCTAAATTAGCTTTGTGGGGCCGTGAGATTGATAGAAAGACTAGAGAACAAAAAGCTATTGTTATTGTACTAACGGGAATTGAATTATTTTCAGTTGATGATTTTAGTCTTGAGGATGCATGGAAAAATGCTACCTCCAAACATAAATCGATCGTAGAGATATACCGTTACGAGCTAAAGGATATTGATGTGCTTGCTGATGCAACTCAGCAAATTTACTTAGGGTTACCAAGCTATGGTGATTGGTGGCATAAAAAATTTATCAAAAATAAAACATAGTATTAATTCACGAATATATAGTTTAATTAAAAACGGCAAGATTATTGTAGATTAAACTTTTAAATACCAGTAACGCACAAAAAAAAGGTGAACTATTGCTAGTTCACCTGCTAATTCTCACTTAATCGCCACTGGTGCTTGCTCTCACTCAGCTGTCATTGGGGCGGGTTTATCGATACTTTTTAGTGGTAGGTATTCATGTAATATAATCGATAAAATAATGCATCCTCCTCCTAATATTTCAAAAGTTGTGCTTAATTGGGCTAAAAAAATGAAGCTGAAACATATGGCAAAAAGGGGTTCTGTTAACTCGATTAATTGTACTGACTGACTTTTAATGAGGGTTAATGCTTTTGTTGTTGCCCAGAACCCACATATTGTGGGCAACAGAGCGAGTAACACTAGGTAAAACAAGCTCTCCAGTGTGATATGAATACTGCCTGCTGAAAGAAAAGGAAAAGACAGATAGATGACTCCAAAGAAAAGTAGACCAAACAAGGTGACTAAACCTGTTCCAATGTTAAATCGCTTTGACAAGACTAAAAAGGTGCCGTAACCCATACCGGATAACATGGCATTGACCATTCCTATCATGTTTTCATCTAACAAGCCCCCTTCAATGAAAATCAACGATAGGCCAAAGATTGCCATCATCATTGAGAGTATTTCGTTTAAATGTAAAAAGCGCTTTTCTATGATAGCTTCAAGAATAAAGGTCGTGATAGTGGATGCCCCGAAAAGACAAAAAACAACAACGGGGACATTAATTGTTTCATATGCTGCTGTTTCAAAATGATAAAGTATAAATAAACCAAAAAAAGCACTGCTTGCGAGTGCTAACCCTTTTTCTTTGAAATAAGGTATTAATAATCGATATTGCCCTGTTATTATCAATAAGCTCCCCACAAACATTAATGCAATAAAACACTTAATGAATGCGATGCTCTCTGGGCTTAAACCCGATTGAAATAAATTAACACTGATAATGCCCACTGTGGCATTTAAGAGCGCGGCTAATAATGCCAAAATAAAACCAATAAGGTGTTTGGGCAACACTTGGACCTCCTGTTAAATGTCATTAACTGTTTTAAAGTGAAAATAAGTTGGCATCATGTGTGCTACCATTTTTATTTGCAAGGTATTAGTTATGCAACTTTAGTGGGTATTAATGCGTAAGGCGCCCACGATAAATAATTGGCTAACCCTCTCATGGCATCGCTAACAACCCAAGTAATAAAATCGAAGCAATCCACTGGCTTTTTCTTTGAGTCCCCCATCGGAGCAGCTGAGATAATTCAATCAAGAATAATGTGATTGAGGCAGGGAGGCCGAAATAGCCTTAGTTGAATCAGGGATGATGAATCTAAGGCGCTAGTTATTCTTGTTTTGTGAATTATGAAGTGTTTTGTTCCGCTAGGGGCGGCACAGGGTTCCAAGGGGGATTGCTGTTGATCCCCTTTGGCCCAGTGTGGATGGAAATCCACGACTTTAGCCTGCGGCAGAAATTAATTCAACTAAACCAATGTCATACAAATACTCTTAACCAATACCGATATGATTTGGCATTCCCTGCTATTCATACTAGTCAGATACTTGCAGTGTGTCACAGAGGTATCTGCAAAAGAGCCTGTGGCAGCAATGAATTTCAATATGATTACCAATAGCAAGACACTTGCCAATACCTACATGGCCAGACGCTAGTCTATGACTCAGCCCCGTGTGAGTGGGAACTCACGATCTGATTCACTATCTTACCACTGCCGTACAGGCAGCTTAGCGATTCATTCTTAGTACTCTTAGGACAGGCATCACTTTTATTTTATTCTTCTGTACCCTTGTTCAAAGAGATAAAAAGGAAGTCTCATTCATACTGGTAGCATACAGGGTAGAATGATTAATACTCCATTTAAACCAGCACTACATCCACTAGTTATAAAGTATTACGAATATCCGCTGAAAGCTCACATATTGAACTGGATTAGTATAATATAGGCGTATTGTGTGACTTACTCCTAAAGTCGAGTAAATGCTGCTATTTTTTAGTGCATACCGTAGAAGCTGAACTTTGAATAGAGAAATGAGAACCGCCTTGTGAAGACCACCCTTAAACCTTTTATGTTGCTACTCATTAGTGGGTTTTTATTGATGTTGGGCTACGGTCTAAGCAATATTTTGTTACCTGTGCGTATGCAGAATGATGGTGTGAGCCTTGATAATATTGGCTTAGTGTTATCTATGTTATACGTCGGTTTTGTGTTGGGTGCGTACTACAGCCGTAGCTTATTACAAAGTGTGGGTCACATACGAATATTTGCGATGTGTGGTAGTTTAACATCCGTTGCTATTTTGCTTTCTGGGCTCTATCCCGAGCCTTTCATGCTCGCAGGTATGAGGATCCTCACCGGTTTTTGTATTGCTTGCATTAATGCCACATTGGATAGTTGGCTCAGTGATAGTGCGACTGAAAAAAACAGAGGCAGAATACTGTCTATTAATCAGATGATGATGATGACTGCACTTTTTTCGGGGCAATTTTTATTAAATGTCGCGCCGATCGATGACATTACCCTGTTTGTTATTTGCGGTATTTTATTTAGCTTGTCTATTACCCCTATTGTCATTAGTCGGCAAAAAGGCCCAATCGTTGAAGATAGTCAGTCGATGTCTTTAATGACCGTGTTCAAACTGTCTCCTCTCGGTGTCATCAGTAGTTTTTATAGCGGGTTCCTGTACGCAGGTTTAATTAATATGTTACCTATTTTTGCCAGTAAACATGGCATTGCAGGTTTAGATTTATCCATCTTTATGGGGGCAGCGATTTCTGGTGCGATCATTTTACAATTCCCTATTGCTTATTTATCGGATAATTTTGATCGTCGAAAAATCATGCTATTGATGGTGTCGACGCTCATCGGGCTTTGTTTGACGGTATCACTGCTGATGTCCAGTGGTATGTTTACCTTATCGTTATTAGTGATTGCACTCATTACGGGATTGGTTGCCTGTTTTTACCCCATGAGTATGGCTGAAACTTTTGAAACCGTGTTGAAAGAGCAAATCTTGTCGGCAATGAGTTCCTTATTATTGATCTATGCATTAGGCAGTATTGTCGGACCTTACCTTGCCTCAGTGGTAATGAGTGCTTTTGGCAGTAGCGCGCTGTTTAGTTTTATGAGTGTTACCGCCTTAACCTTGTTACTTTTTATCAGTGTTCTAATGAAGTTACGACACGCTTTACCTGTTGATGACCAAGAAAGCTTTATCATGCAAACACCCAGTGGTGTGGTGTCGGAATTGGATCCTCGTACACACTATGCTGAGGCACAATTTGAAGCCACTGCAGAAGTGGAGGTGGCGATTAGCTTGGCGAGTAAAAACCCATCGGCTGCGGTGAATATGGTGAAAGCATTGGTGTTAAGAGATCCTAAAAACGCGTCGAACTTAGCAGCGGCATTAAGTACCATAGATGCGATCGACATTAGTCAATTATATGCGGCAATTACGTCTGCCGCCCCACAAATGAGTATTCACATTGCAGAGGCATTAACCAATGCGTCTCCTGAACAAGCCGATCAACTTGTTGATTGGATCACCACTGAGTATCCGGATCAATTCACTAATATTGTTGTCGCGATTGCTAATGCAATGCCCGATGACGGTATTGATTTAATGGCGTTGGCCGCTGAGAATATGGTCGAAGAATATCCGAGTGAACTATTGGAAATGACAGAAGAGTACGTGACAAATCTATCTGATTCTTTAGATGCGATGCGACCCGTCGATAGGGTCGCTGCCGCTTCAGAAAATACGGCAACAGAACTGTATAATCGTTTAACCGATGTGTCTCCTGAGCAGTCGGCAGAGCTTGCCTTCACGGTATCAGAATCATTACCTGAAGCGTCAAATGATGTGGCCGAAGCCTATGTTCAAAACTTAATTGACAGTGAAAGTGACAGTGGCGGTGAACATGACAGTGAGCAAACGTTCTCGGCTGATGCGTTAGACAATATCGAAAATGCCGCCAATATTTATGTTAATCATATGGTGGATAATGTCCCCGAACATGCGGTGGATATTGCCAGTACCTTTGTGGATTCTTTTCCTGAAGTGGCATCGGATATGCTCGAAATATTGCAAGACTCGGACGATATTGAAGACAGCGAGTTAAGGGCTTCTATTGATGATAAGCCGTTACAAAGCATGGTAGAGCAGCAATTACAAGAAGCGGTACAAACGCAGTCTGATGATATTGAATAGCACATTTTGGCGCCTATCCCGGTAACCATGGAAGATGCAGGCTTCAACTGAATTGAGCACACTAAACGGGCTTGGGTATAAATAGTTGTTGGGGATATGAGTGAGTTGGGTTAATATTCTGTGGTTACAAGGTACTTATTTAAAGTCGCTTAGCGATAAAAAGTACCTTCCTTCATTAATGATAGGAAAGGCTCGATTGCATATTCGGCAGCTGATCATAGTGGTATTAATGTTACTGGCATTGGTAAGTCAGGCATTGGCGTCTGCGATCGTCCCCTGTGCGATGAATATGACAGCGGCTATGCCGACTCCTATTGTGATGAGTAATGCGTTAACGCCTTCAATCAAGGTGGCTGCTTCAGTCGCTGATAGTGGCGTGACCGTTCAGGCTTATTGTCATGAAAATGAATCACAAATGAGTGCTGAAGCTCAGTGTCATTGCGAACTGGGCTCTTGTGTCTCTGCCGCCCTTAATATGGCGCTTCCTGTACTGATTTCACTGTCTCAAGGTGTGCAGCCTACCTTTATTTTACCCTCCCAAGTTAAGCCTCAATATCGAGCTTCTTTATATCGACCTCCGATATCCATTATATGATAATACTCAAATTTAACTGATATTTTTTGTTTGTATTTTTACTGAGTAGGTTTGACTGCAGCGTGTTATTTAACGCATGTAGCCTAACCTGTTTTGGAGGTCATACTGTGTTTATCATTCATTTTTATTTTTTTGTTCGTCGATGGGCAAGAGGATGCTTGATTGTCGTGTTGACGCTTGGGGTTATGCCTTTGGCACATGCTGAGGCAGCGCTTAAGCGTGAACCCTTGATGCTTGATGTGTATAAAAGCCCGAATTGTAGTTGTTGTAAGCAGTGGGTTGCTTATATGAATGAGCGAGGTTTTATGGTTCAAACCCATAATACTCATCATTTAGATGCGCTGAAGCAATCGAAAGGGATTGGTCCTGCTTATCAGTCTTGTCATACCGGGATCTCTGCCGATGGCTATGTGTTTGAAGGCCATATCCCCGCTCAGTTTGTTAAAGCATTTTTAGCGGCGCCACCAGAAGATGCTTTAGGCCTTAGCGTTCCGGCCATGCCTGTAGGCAGTCCGGGGATGGAATACCAAGACATGTTTCGCCCTTATGATATCTTATTGTTAAAACAGGATGGTAGCACGGTATTATATGGGCGAGTTAATAGTCTTGAAGCATCACTTGAGTAATGAATGTCATGATCTATTTGATTGATATTCGAATTTTATTTTTATTAATTAGTTGTAGAAGGTCACGTATATGAAATCCATTATAAAACCCATCAATATCGTCCTATTCACCCTAGTCTGTTTATTTAGCACTTCTGTATTGGCCCATGTGGGGCTGGTGGGTTCCATGCCTACTGAGGGCGCCATGCTCAATCAATCACCGAGTCAGCTTGAACTCAATTTTTCGGCGCCAGTACGGTTAGTCAAGTTACGCCTCAATGATGGGGATAAGGATATCGCATTGACGCTACCCAATCATGGAGAAAGTCAGTCTGATTTTTCCGTGTCTTTGCCTGTGTTAATGGCGGGGAATTATCAGGTGACTTGGATGATTATGGGAAACGATGGCCATAAAATGAAGGGGCAATATCAGTTTATGTTCCATGGCAGCAAACTGTCAGCCGAGCATCAATCTCATCACAAAATGTGATTGAGATGATGTTGTTGAATACGTTTGAGATCTTAGCCATTGTGTTTAAAGGATTGATGTATTTGAGTGTGGCTGCCGTCATCGGGGGTAGCTTAATGTTGTGCCTGACGCGGGCAGATCCCGCTGAGGCGCGATTTATTCGAGCCTATATTGGTTTCGGCGCGGTTTTGGGACTGGTGGCGATTAGCCTTAATTATTTGGCATTAGTCGGCTCGTTTGCAGAGCAGGGTTTTTGGGGGATGTTCGACGCGCAAATGCAAGCGTTTCTCTGGGACAGTTCAGTGGGTGAGGCGGTGCGTTGGCGTGTTAGCGGCTTTATTTTAGCCTTGGTGGCGAGCTTATTGTGTATGAGCAAGATAACCGTGAGCAGAGGAGTGGCTTATGGGGTGTTAGGCTTAAGTGGGAGTCTGTTAGCCTTTAGCTTTAGTGTTATCGGGCATAGCACTGAACTGGCACCTTGGGCTCAGGCTTTGATTGTTATGCATCTCGTCGCTATTGCCAGTTGGGTGGGATCGCTTTATCCATTGTGGCGGATGTGTGATGAGAGTGAGCCAGTATTATTAACCCGAGTCATGCACCGATTTGGACAGCTGGGAATGGCCATTGTGGCGCTGGTGTTGTTTTCTGGTTCAGGATTGCTATGGCTGTTATTCGATCATGTGGCGGCGTTTGTTGACAGTCCTTATGGGCTGGCGATTAGCGTTAAACTCAGTTTAGTGGTGGTGCTTTTTGGCATTGCAGCGAGTCATAAATGGCGCTTATCGCCTCAGTTGAGCCAAGGTGTTGCAGCCAGAGCTAAGTTAAAACACTCTATTGGCATTGAGTTGGGGATTGTATTCCTTATTTTAACGGTGACAGGGGTTTTATCGAGTGTTCTTGGGCCCGTTAGCCTGCAATAGTGATATCGGTATTATTGTTAATGACATAAAATGAAAGGAATAATAATGAGACACAGAAAAATAATCAGTTTAGGTATTGGGTTGCTACTGGCAGCTTGCACTAGCATAAGCTCCTTGGCTTGGGCTCATGGTAACGAGCCTCATGACAATGGGCCTGCTGCATTTATTGGTGAGAATTTACCGGCTGCTAAAGTCGTTAAGCAATTTCACCGCGCACTAAAAGCCAGTGATGAGGCGGGTGTGAAGCAGGTGTTAGCAACGGATGTGCTTATTTATGAAGGCGGTAGCGTCGAGCCTTCATTGGCGGTTTATGCCAGTGGTCATCTTCAAGCCGATATGGCGTATTTAAAAGGTTTGACCATTAATCTTAAAGAGCGACAAGTGAGGGTAACAGGCGATATCGCCATCGCAACCTCGGTCAGTCATGTTGTGGGTGAATACAAAGGCAAAAAAGTAGACTCAACCAATATGGAAACCTTAGTGTTAAAACGTCAAAGTGATAACACTTGGAAAATTGTCCATATTCATTGGTCATAACAAACCATTATCGCAAAAAGCGATTATGATTGTTGATGCAAAAGCGAACCTCAGGGTTCGCTTTTATGGGATTAGCCTTAAAAAGAGAGTTTGTGGGATGGTCAAACTATGGGTTAGAGATCATGAGGGAATATGGGATCAGAGTAAACTTTATAACATCACAGACCGATGTAGCACATTGCGTTAATGTTTTTACTTTTGTTTTGAAACACTGTGTAGATGTCGCTGAGCTTGCAAAGCCAAATATGTATCTGAAGTGGTATGTCCTCTGTCTGTCGAGGTCTGATGGAGTGACAACAATCTCTGTACAACATTCCACAACATTCCAGAGCATCCCACTAGATCCCAGAACAAGCGATAGCGAATTAAGGAACTAACGGTATACAGATAACGTTATCGCTTAAGGTTCAATGTGAGTCAAAACTCACGTTCTTAACACTATCCATAGACAGCTCACTCAACTTAGAAGCCAAGTTAGGACAGGCTTAACTTTTCGTCCTACGTTAAAATAAAAATGAAGATAAAGGTGAGCGTTAAACATAAGAATAAGGGGCTTCAGATAAAGACTGAAGCCCTCTTATTGACAGTGATATAAACGGGTTGCTATTGCAGCTTGGCTGCTTTTAACCCAAACCCAAACTCAAATCAAGTTCAGGTCCAAATCACTGTATGCTAATGAGTGACTTGAGTATTTGAAGCTGGGATCCAGTTGCTGGTCTTTTTCGTTGGCGGGCCTAAGTATTCCAGTGGCGTATTTTCCATGTATTTATCATTTGCTTGTAATTCTGGTACGGATTGATAGGGCGATATCTTGTTATACATCACCATAATGTCATTGATGGGTTTGCCATAAATTTGGTTATTTTGGTTTTTTCCGGGCAGTGGATAATGCTGAATAGGGATATTCAATATGGCGGCAATGGTGGGGGTGATATCGCGCTGACGAACGATGCTGCGCTCTCGCATGGGCTGAGTGAGCAGTGGTAGTCTTTGTTGAGTCACTTTATTTCCCCAGAACATCAACTGAATGGCACTGTCGTACCACTCAGGTGTGCCGTGCATAGCGGCATCTTTTTCACCTTGGTAGAAATAGCTATGGGATGTGGGCACGACGGTAATGTCGCCAGAGCGTCCAGTGGTAATGGAAAATGAGTTGCCAGCATCGGTTGTGACGAGTGCGCTATTGGTATTATTTCTGTCGGTGGAGAGTATCGCTTTTCTGAGTAAGGCGTCTTTTTTGTAATCAAGAGAGGCCAGTGGGGTGTTGCGCAGGGTGAATGTTGAATAATAGCTATCGACACTTTGAGGTTGTTGTTTTTGGGCTTGCACCTTGAGTTGCGTGATTAAATCATTAATGAAAGTTTGGTAGCCTGCTAAGGTTTGCGGGTAGCCGCCATTGGGCAGTGCAGAGACGATTTGTTGTCTATTGAGAAAAATACCAGGATTAGTGATTTCGGCGACATAGCGATCCGATCGATTGAGTAACGTGCTGATCGCTTGGTTAATGGTTTCTAGCAAATAGACTTGGTCGGGATTAATTTCTTGCTGACATTCGCCGAGGCCAGCATTTTTAACCAGACATAATCGATTAGCTTGTTGATTTAACTTACTGATGGCTGCGGGATCTAAGGCTGTGTCAGCTTGAGTGTAAAATTGGGCTTGTTGAGTAAAGCGTTTTTGATTTTGATAATTGACGCCAGCGGCATTGTTGAGAAATTCGGGGACGGAGTCCATGCCATGATCGGCGGTAAAGATGACCAGTACATTGTCTTTGCCTAATCGTTTTTGAATAAAATCGAGGAATTCACCAAAACGTCGATTAATAAAGCCAAGAGTTTGTTCATGCTCGATACTATCGGGGCCATACATATGCCCGACCATATCCAGTGCACTTAAATTTAAAATTAATAGATCAGGCGCAGCATCTTGCCCCAAATCTTCTTGAATGATGAGTTCTTTGGCGAGCTCAAAATTACGCCCTTCAGAAAAAGGGGCGAAGTAAGCTTGTTGGGTCAACTCTGAGAGTGACTGGTTCGAGAAATGATGTGGATAGTTTGGATTTTGTGTGATTGTTTGCCCTTGATCATTGATTGCTACGGGTGGCTCCATCCAAGCTAAATGACGATCGTCTTGTTGAAATTCTGCATTTTGATAACTCTCGAGTGTATTGGGTATGATCCAGTCAAAGCCTGAATTATCAGAGGAAAGGGCTAGCATGGGCTCTTTGGGATCTTGTGCGAGTTTTTGATAGTAACCGATTAAGTCATTTTTCTGATTGAAGGTGTTGAGCCATGTGGGTAAACCTTGGGGGTAAAAGTAGTTACTGCTAGTGTATTGCCCGTTTAAGGTGTTGACCGATAAAAAACGCCCGCTGCGTCCCATCATAGTGATGCCTGGTTCGTCCCAAGAGCCAATACCGAAGACTTTTACTTTACCATTATTTTTTTTATTAGCATGGGGATCACTATTGTCTTGGTTATAGGTCTTATAAATGGCATCACCCAGTGTGATCGGGGCTTGAGCTAGCGCGGTGGTTCCGCCGTTTAAATAGGAAAAGTAATAGCTTTTATCGACAACTTGTCCTTTTTCATTGACCACGGAGGTTGGGAAACTGCAAGGCGGAGCCTCAACCACTTGATGAGTATCATCAGTGATATACTCTTTGGTGAATGGGCACACCATGGTATAGCTTGACTGGCAACCCATGTAAGCATTTGCAATATTATTACTCGTTTGCGTCAGTCCCAAAGTAGAATAACGGTTATCAGCGCATTCATACTGTTTAGCGGCATTGATATCATAGCGGGTATAATCAATGCTCGGGAAGCCATGACTCCAAGGGTTTCCACCGGTATTGATTGTGTGATGACCTTGAGGTGTGAGGGTTGAGCTGTGCTCTATTAACGCAAAATCGGCCACAAACCCCTGCTTTTTAAATTTAGCATAGGCTGAATTAGGTTCTTTTTCGGCCAAGCCATATCCGGTATAACCGGATTGGCTATTCTCAGTACTTGGGCTGTCTATCGCTGCTAATGGATAGTCAAATCGGCCTTGATCTAAGGTGACGAGCACGATCAGTCGAGGGGGTTCTGTGGTGGCTGCATTATCATTGCAGCCAGATACCAATATAATAAGCAGTAAAAGAATTATCATTCTCTTATAGGCGAAAAATAACATTAGTGAGCACCTTTTTTCATGGGGATGAACATCATTGGATCATGAGTGTTTGATATGCCGTGGGAGAGTTTTCATGTTTAATGCTTGTTGGGCCTTTTCAGCATTGTGGCCATGTTTAAGGCGGAGATTAATTGGTGTAGATATTAACTAAAATTAATGAAGTGACAAAGATTATGTGATTTTTCATGAAAGTAAATGAATATGATCAAGGTTATATTCAGTATTAATTATAAAAATTAACTTTTTTATAATTTGTGTTACTTGTATAAGAAGCTTTCCTAATATAAAGGAAACACATTTTAGAAATATATGGGGGCATTGCGTGGTTTTTACGGTGACCGTCCTAATTTCGTTCATCCTCATTTCCTTTTTTCTTATCAGTCTCCTTTTTCTGATGTCTATTTAACCTTTTTTATTGATATTCAATATGTTATTTATTCCCATAATTCGATATGATCAATACGGCAATGTTTAAATCATATGAATAGCAGGAAGCATAAGGGTGCAGCAAGGACATAAAACGAGATTAGGCATTATTGGTTTAGGAGCCTAGTTTGATTAGCTTAGAGGCTAAAGCCGATAAATATGTGGGTATTAGCTGTGAAACAAGGGCTATCGCCCTTATTGAACGTGCTGATGTTGATGTGATTTATATCGCCACGCCGCCCAAGACTCATATTGAGTATTGCCGCTTGGTACTCAAGGCGGGTAAAGCCCTTTGGTGCGAAAAACCTTTGGCGGTGGATTTTGATGACGCGGCGGCTTTCGTTGCTGAATTAGAACGTCATTCTACAGATGATAAGCTCAAGGCGGCGGTTAATTTATCGTTAGCGAGCAGCCCTGAACTTGAAATGATGCAAAAAGTGATCGCAGCAGGGGATTTGGGGCCGCATTTATCCGTCGATATACGTTTTCAGTACAGTGCTTGGCCGAGAACATGGCAGCAAGGGGCATCAAGTTGGTTATCGGGCCGTGAACAAGGCGGTTTTTTGCGCGAAGTTTTCTCACATTTTGTGTTTATGCATCATCGACTGTTAGGTGAAATGCAATTGATTCATGGTCATGTCATTTTTGCTGATAATGGCGCTGCAGAGATCAGTGTGATGGCGGAGTATCGTTGTGGTGATTTACCTGTGCGTTTAATGGGGGCCGTGGGTGGCTCAGCCCCCGATGTGAATGAATGGAGCTTATATGGTGAGCAACAATCATTACGCTATGCGGATTTTTCAGTGGTTAAAATAGGTCAGCAATCAGGGTGGCAAAATATACCACTGCTTCGATCACAAGGGTCGGTGGCTTCTCAACTGGATGAGGTGAGTCTGATGATGCAAAACAAACCACATCGATTAGCCAGCTTTAAAGAAGCGCTTGCGGTGCAAAAGGTGGTTGAGCAGACCTTGAAAGGTAAAAGATAAAAGGTAGAAAATAAAAAAACAGAAAAATAAACAGTGCTTGAGTACAGTGCATGGACTTTTGTGCCGCATTGATTTGATTTATAGCGTAAGATTAATCTTTTATATCATTGAACAGTAAAAATTAAAAAAACATGGAGTTTTAGAAATGAAAAAAATCTTGATTGCTGGGGCCATTGTCGCCGCCGGCGCGGTAGGGTATTGGCTGAGTCAAGAGACCGGGAGTGATAATCCATTCGAGCAAAACACTGCACTGACTTATATTCCGAGTGACACGGCATTATTTTCAGGTCAATTACAGCCTTTTCCGATTAAAACGTATGTCAATTCACTGTCGGATGCGGATAAAAATGCTACGGCCGAATTGTTCGAGGGTTTATCGGGAGAAGACGATCCTCGCGCTAAGTTTCTATTTGATTTATCTCAAACCTATATCGCAAGTTTAGAAAAAGGGGCAACCTTTATTCAGACTTGGGGATTAGCAGAAGCGATACGTGGCTATTTTTATACTCTGGGTGCGATTCCCGTCTTTAAGTTGGATATTGCCGATGCCAGTGTGTTTTGGGGTCAGCTTGATAAGGCTGAAACCTCAAGTGGCATGACCCATAGTCAAGCGCAATTACAAGATATTAATTATCGCGTGTATGCACTGGGGGACGAAGAAAACTCACTTGATATGATAGTGGCAATCAATCATAACCGGTTAATTGTGACATTTAATACTGAATTGAATAATGATGATATTTTGGATACGGCGCTTGAGCTTTCATCTATGCCTAAGTCATTGGCTGATACTGGCGCTTTAGAAAAGATCATTGAAAAATACAGCTTTTCGCATTCGAGCATCAGTTTCATTAATCACCAATCTTTGATCACTGGAATAACCACCACAGAGGGTAATCGATTAGCACAGCAGTTAACCCGTTATGCAACGCAAGAAGGTGAAGATGCTTTTTCAGAATTAAAGCAAGATAACTGCCGAATAGAACTTCAAGGTATTGGCGCTAATTGGCCTCAAACGGTCATGGGTTTGAAAGGTTTTGCGGTCAGCGAAGATTCGAGTATGTTTGATTTAACCACCGTGGTTGAAAGTAATAATACGGTTATACTCAAAGCGCTCAGTGATATGAGAGGCTTTATTCCTCATTATGTGAGTCATCTTGATGGTGCGGTAGCGGCGATGGGACTTGGACTCGATGTATCGAAGATCTCCGGCTCATTAACAGACATTTGGGATAATCTGCTGATGCCTGAATATCAGTGTGAACCTTTAGCGCAGTTTCAGCAGCAACTTGCGCAAAGCGATCCAGCCATGGTTGGTATGATGACAGGAATGGCACAAGGGGTGATGGGCGCTAGTGCGGCGCTATTGGATTATAAGTTGACTGAAGGCAATGATGGTGCTGAGCTTAAGAGTGTGGATGCTATTGCCAGTATCAGTAGTGACGAGCCCGCCTTATTATTTAATATGATGAAGATGTTTGCGCCTGCGTTGGCTGAAGTGAGTTTACCGATTGATGGCACTGCGACTGATGTTACTCATGTGCTAGCTTTACCAGGAGAGTGGCCCATTGCATTAAAAATGGCGATCAAAGGCAAACATTTAGTGATTTTTAATGGTGATAAAGGACAAGTCGCTGCGGAGCATTTAAGCCATGAAATGGTGGTTAAAAATGATTTGGCGATGTTGTCATTTGATTCGAGCAAGATGTTGGAGCCACTCCAAGCTTATGCAGAGATGGCGGGGACCAATGATGTGCTCGACTTATCTCAAATGAAACCGCAAAATATGGAAGTGAAGTTAGCTTTGGATGTGGATAATAAAGGCATTGTGCTTCACTCTTATGTGAAATCATTTAAAAATAATCAAAACTAAGCGGTTTTAGAGCCCGTTTCAGTGAATACCTCAACAGCAGTCATTATTGGCTGCTGTTTTATTATAATTTTAAGTTATTTAAGTTATTTAAGTTATTTAAGTTATTTAAGTGAAGGAGATGCTTCGTGATCGTAGCGGGATTATTGTTAAAGTCTAATGACATTAGAATGGTTGCCTTGTCTGGCTCTCGAGAGCGACATGAGTTGATTGCGCCTAAAGTTAATAAATTGAGTTTACTCAAAAACCCGACTCAAGCCGATGTCGCTCAATTAGTCAAAGATGTGCAGATTTATTGCCAAGCCCATGGTGTGGATAAAATCGTGATTAATCGCCGTGCTACTACTGGGCAAGGTGCTGGAGGCGCGGGGACCTTTTTGATAGAAGGGATTTTATTAGCGGTTGCCAATGTTGAGGTGGTGTTTATTCATCCCGCGACGTTAAGAGCAACGGATAAGCGTGAGAATGAACGTAAAGCCTTGCAGCCTAAAACGCAAGATTTAGCGAAGGCTTATGATTTAGCCTATGAGGGGCTATTATAAAACGGTGAAGGTTTGAGTAAAATAACAACATAGGGGATATCAATGTGTTTACGTTAGTAAAGCAACACTATCACCGCCTTTTTTGTGCGACTGCATTATTTATGCTGGCTGCTGTGCTTTCTGGTTGCGTGGCACCTTCTGACGACGCTTCAGCCAAGTCGGCGGTGTATTTTCAATTGACAACGCCAGAGGCGAACTCGGAAACGATTTTTGCACTTAACCACATGAATGTTTCTGCTGCGTACTTGAATGGAAAGGGGAATGATAATATCTCGGTGATGGTTGAGCTAACACCGTCTGCAGCCACTCAATTGATGGCTCTTACCCAAAATAATATAGGTTCGCCATTAACATTTTATACCCGTGATACTTGAAGATGCATGTTTTCAGAGCCAGTAAAACCAATCAGTTTAAGGCGCATGATTGCGGGAATGTAGGCACCTTTTAAAAGCATGCAACACAGAAGTGGTTGGTTTTAATGACTCCTAATAGGCTGGTTTAAAATCCTTTTATTCTGCATTATTGAGCATTAACTTAGAATCACTAGGTCATCTGCTCAAAGCCTTGCCTACAAGGCTTTTAATTCCAGCTGAATCCTGCATCTTCAAGTATCACGGGTATATTGGCATGAGACACTGATTTCATCGCCGATAATACGCGGTGCTCTAGGGGCAAGGTTTGTATTGGTTTTACCTAGCGATTACCGTTTAGATCAAGCAGAACAGTTTATTGATGCATTAAAGCAGTAGCCGACTTAAGTCATCAGGATTGAAATCCTCCTTTCATTTTGATGATAAATAATGAGCTTGAAGTCTGCTTAATAAGCCGTTAGCTTGAGATGGATTAATCATTTAAACCATTATTTAATAAAAAGTGAGAATAATATGAAAGGATTTTTTTTGACTCAGAGTACAGTAATGCCGTTATCTGTCAGTAAAAGGGGCGGACTAAGAGCGGGCATGAAAATGGCCATGGTTTTATGCTTGTCAGTGGCGAGCTTTTGGACCAGTGCAGCGTCATTGAAAGTAGGAGATAAGGCGCCTAACTTTAAGCTGCAAGCCACTAATGGTGAGTTTTATCAGTTAAGTGATTATTTAGGTAAACAAACCGTGGTACTGGCGTGGTATCCGATGGCTAATACCAAAGTGTGTACTCAAGAATGCCGCTCTTTGGTGCAAAAAGGCCAGTTAATTCGCGCTTATAATGCGGTGTATATGATGGCGAGTGTGGATCCGTTAGAGGATAATCAAGCTTTTGCTAAGCAAGAAAGTGTCGATTTTCCTATGCTGAGCGATCCAACGAAGGCAACGGCGAAAGCCTATGATGTGCTGAATTTTTTAGGCGTGGCGAGCCGTGAAACCTTTTACATTGGTAAAAATGGTACCATTTTAAAAATTGATGATGATATTAATGCCAATACTGCGGCTGAAGATATTGCCAATAATTTAAAGACGCTAGGGATTGAAAAACGTTAACGGGATAAAATGCTAGGTTAGCGGGGCGACTTACGTGCAGGATCCCGCTTAATGCTTACGTTAGCTCATGCACCGACCTTGATGATTGCTCAGTCATTAGTGCAGTGGCTTACCGCTATACTTAAGGCAACGGAGCTCTAGTCTTCTAGAGGCAAGCTTACTCTCGTTATATCATCTTCTGATTGTTAAGGCTTACTCCTGTTGGTTTTGTTTAAGCGTAACGTTCGGTTATCATACAAAAACTGGTGATAAATACATTGATCAGGATGAGTACTATACCGGTAACACATTAAAAATACTCATAATATGTTCAAAAAACGTTCGTGCGGTTGCCCTGTGTAAAAAATGCAACAACAGGGACTTATCATTCAATTAATCTCAAACATTTCCCTAGATATTTAGCTGAGTACTGTTATCGCTTTAATCGAAGGTTCTCGCTTGAAGACATGTTGCCACGATTTATGTATGTCGCAGAAGTATTTAAGTATGGCTGAGCTTATGGGTAATTAGGAAATGGTATAACGCCGTTTAAATCGTTGTGTCGTTATACTGAAAACCCAGCCTTCGGCCCCATGATATGCAGAACTACACCTGTGTTTTATCGTTTGTTAATCTATCCAAAAAAGAAGTGAACTTCATAATAAGTTCACTTCTTTAGGCTATAGCCTGGTAAGCGCGCTACACTTAATTGCTTGAATATATAAAGGTTTGCAGCACTGGTGCGACAAAGGAATACATCAGTCTTTTTTTACATCTTCTAAGGCTAACGAGAGTGAAGCACAAAAAATGAGTTCACCTTTTATTGGAGCCAATCCAGATCTAGCTAGGGTTTTCAATGGTTGAAATTGCCAATTAGCTAAGTAAACCTGTGTTTGATTTTTTTTACACTCACGAATAAAGTGCTCAAGAGCAGATAAGCCTCCTGCATCTAATAAAGGAACATCTTCTAAGCATAAAATTATTTTTGATAGAGGTTTTGCTTGATAACTCAGCTCTCCAAATAAGCGGTCAGCTGCAGCGAAAAACAATGGGCCACTAATTTTAATAATTTTAGAATTGTTCATTAATTGACTGTCATTAGATAAATATTTAGTGGTGACGTTCGTTATTTTCGTTGTTTTTGCTATTTCTTTCATAAATAATATTGATGCTAGAATAATACCGGAAACAATAGCAATGGTCATATCAAAGAATACCGTTAAAAATAAACAGAGTAAAAGTACAACGATATCATTGATCGGGGCCTTTTTTAATACACTAATGATTTTAGGGGTTTCACTCATATTCCATGCGACTACGACTAACAGTGCTGCCATTGTTGGCATTGATACTTTTGCTAAATAGGGCGTTAGAAATAGAATAGCAATAAAAATAATAACGGAATGAATCATTGCTGATAGTGGTGATTGAGCACCAGATTTGAAATTAGCTGATGATCTGGCAATTGCTGCTGTTGAAGTGATAGCCCCAAAAAATGGACCGACAATATTACCAATTCCTTGTCCGAGCAATTCACTATTCGCGCTATGTCGTTTATTACTCATACCGTCGAGTATAACGGCGCAGAGTAATGATTCTATAGCACCTAACATCGCAATGGTGAAGGCTTTAGGGAGTAAGTCAATAAAGAGAGGCCAGCTTAATGTTAGAGGAGTACCATCAGAAGTAGGGAAAGACCAAGGGAAATTAAAAACGGGAAGAACAGAAGGAATCCCGGTCCCTACAGTACCATCGTCTAGTAAATAGCTAAATTCTGAGCCGATAGTTGCAATGTCAAAGTTATATTGACTTAAAACATAAGTAAATATGCTGGATATAATGACTGCGGGTAAATGAGGGGGGATTGGAATTTTAAGGCGTGGCCAACATATCATGATAGCTAATGTTAAACTCGCAACAGATAAGCTGGCAGGATTGAAGCTAGGGATGGATTTGAATATTATATCAAGTTTGTCAATATAGTTCTCAGGCATCGTGTCTATATTCAACCCTAACAAATTATTTATTTGAAGTGTGAATATTACAATGGCAATACCACCAGTAAAGCCAAGTACAACGGATTCTGGAATGTATTCAATTAACCGTCCTAATCTAGCATAAGCCATTATTATTAGTAGGACACCAGACATAACTGTGGCAAGAAGTAGACCACCCAACCCATATTGGATCGTTATTGGATAAAGAATAACCACAAAAGCAGCAGTAGGGCCAGATATGCTGTAACGACTTCCCCCCGTAAGCGCAATGATGAAACCACTGACCATTGCAGCGTACAAACCATACTGAGGAGGAACGGCAATAGCGATTGCTAAAGCCATAGATAGAGGGATCGCAATAATGCCAACAGTTATACCAGCTAATATATCCTTTATTAAGCTATTTAAATTGTATTTTTTTTCTTGAAAGGTTTCTCGTAATGCATGGCTTAATCTTAAGGACAGTAAATGAGCTCTATTCATAATTTAAATTCTTTGGTTTATAAAATTATAATGACTTTGTTATAATCGTACTGTTAGTATTGTATGTTTTGTTATTTTAATCCTTCATTGTAATTAGTGTGATTTTAATGGTGGCAGGTGATTTGATATTATCAATTAATATTTTTTAATTGTATACTTGTTTTTTTGTTAATGTGATTCTAAATTAATTTTGAATTATTATATAGTGATTGGGTTTTGTTTGTGTTAATTTTTATGTGATTACTGGTTTGTTCTTGTTTTTATTTGTTTGCAATATAAAGTGGTGTTTATATAGGTATGTTGGTATTCGCTTGTTTTGTTATGGATTGGATGTTGGTTAATAAGTGAATTAAATTAATGTTAAATGTTGATTATTGATTGTTAGCTATCAATTATTGTTTATGGTTTATTAATTGTTAATTATGAATTATGAATTATGGTTTATGGTTTATGGTTTATGGTTTATGGTTTATGGTTTATGGTTTATGGTTTATGGTTTATGGTTTATGGTTTATGCTTTATGAGTTATAGTTTATTAATTATGGGGTTACAGGTTCCATTCTTACATTGAATGCTGTTAATTTTTTATGTTGTTAAATTGAAAGCAGTGTTTATTTTTTTAGTTAATTTCATTCTGGGTTTTATATATGATATATGAAAGACTTTTGGAAAAAAATATTGAATGGGCAGAAAAAATAAAACGTAATGAAAGTGATTTTTTTGAGAAAAACCATAAGGAGCAAAAACCTAATTTTTTATGGATTGGTTGTTCTGATAGTCGAGTGCCATCAGACCAAATAATGGGAACGATGCCAGGAGAAATTTTTGTTCATCGAAATATTGCAAACTTAGTGGTTAATAGTGATATCAATTGTCTTTCTGTATTGCAATATGCAGTAGAAACATTAAAAGTTAAACATATATTAGTGGTCGGTCATTATGGTTGCGGTGGAGTTAGGGCTGCAATGGAACAACATAATTTAGGTATTATTGGAAATTGGTTAAACAATATTAAAGATGTTTATAATCTATATGAAAACGAATTAAGCCCTCTTGATGATGACAAGCTTGATAGGCTTTGTGAATTAAGTGTAATTGAACAGGTAAAGAATGTTGGTCGAACTAGCATAATAGAAAATGCTAGGTGTCGGGGTCAGGAGATTAGTATTCATGGGTGGATATATAATCTAAAAGACGGGAAAATAAAAGATTTAGGTGTCAATATAGACCTTGATAAATCAGATGAATGTCAAAGTTGCCTCTGATTGAATAAATCTCAAGGGCGTTTAATATTTTGTGCCAGCGATGATAGTCTAAATATCCAGCATGCTGCCTAAACGTCCTTCAAAATAAATTGCCAGCTGTGATAAATATAAGCTTCAATTATGAATGGACATCGTCCATTCATAGCTTGACTGTCGATATCACAGTATCAACCTCAAATATTTTTTCATTCCCTACTGAATTAACTGATGAATAAATCTTCACTTTCATAGGCTGTTTTTAACTGTTTATTGTTTGATTTTTATTTATTTAGCTCATCGGGTGAGTAAAGGGATGCATTTACTGTATACTTCGCAGCTATTTTTTGATTTATATTAAGTGTTAATAAGCTATATGTTTTTAAGTCCTTATTTTAATAAGAAAAATCAAGTTATTTCGGTTAGCCGGACGCAAGCGAGTACTTTCGCTAAGCATGTGGCTCAAGATTTTAATCCTATTCATGATGTGAATGCGAAGCGATTTTGTGTGCCTGGAGACTTACTTTTTGCTTTAGTATTAACAGAATATGGTTTAAGTCAAAAAATGACCTTTAATTTTGCGGGTATGGTTGGCGATCACGTGCCGTTAGCTTTTTCTGATAGCGAAGAACAAGATTTTGATATCTGTGACGAAAAAGAAAAATGCTATTTAAAAGTCCATCGCAGTGGCGAGACGACGCGTTGCCTGACGCAGACTGAAGCCTTCATCCGCAGTTATGTGGCTTTTTCAGGACTGAATTTTATTCATGTACTTGTGCCTATGATGAAAGCGCAAGGGGTCATGGTTAACCCTGCTCGTCCGCTCATTATTTATGAAAGCATGTCGGTTGATTTACACACCTTAGTGTTCTCTGAAGTGACCCTGAATCTTGTTAAGCAATATTTAAAAATTGACGGTAAACGCGGTGACGTGACATTAAACTTTGAATTACATTGTGGTGAACAGCTCGTTGGAACGGGTGAGAAAACCTTAGTCTTGAGTGGTTTGAGAGCCATTGATGAAGAATTGATGCAGAAAATGTGCGATCAATACGAAGGTTTCAAATTGGCGGTCAGTGCTTAAGTTTATTATGCTTAAATCGTTAAGCATGGTTTAAATGTGTGGTGAGTGAGTGCTCGCCATCATCTATATATGGTCCAAGAACACAATGGATGCATCTTTTTAGGTTTATTTTCAAGCTTCTATCATTATGCTTTTTAGTACTTTTAGTCAAAAAGTGTATCCGACGTCTTTCCTAAGTTTGCTAAGCGCGTCATTTTGTTTTAATTTACTCTCCTTACATTCACTTTCGCGTAATGTATTAATCTCATTTTACTCGGCGGATAAACTGATTTTTCAGTCGAGCCAAGGTTTCCCTGCGACTTTGCAGG
Source organism: Shewanella surugensis (assembly GCF_023284005.1). Taxonomy (GTDB): domain Bacteria; phylum Pseudomonadota; class Gammaproteobacteria; order Enterobacterales; family Shewanellaceae; genus Shewanella; species Shewanella surugensis. Next base: position 5,926 of record NZ_JAKIKS010000021.1, on the reverse strand, counting down.
TGTTGGATAAGGAAAGAAATGCCAAGTTTACATCGCATCATACTCATAGATACGCACTTACCCGGCGTTGTTGAACTCATGTTGGACGGCCATACGAATATTTGTGGTACCAATGCATCCGGTAAAACCACATTGCAACGTCTGGTACCTGTCTTTTATGGTGAATATCCTAGCCGTGTGGTGCCGTCAACAAGAGACAGTTTTGAGCGTTGGTATTTACCTCATGAATCCAGCTATATCATTTTTGAGTATCAAAAGTCAGATGGATTAATGTATCAAGGGGTTTTAGCCTCTGCCGGTGACGGTAAAGGGGTGAATTATCGCTTTATTGCTAAAGGCTTTACCCTTGAAGATTACACTAAAAGCCGTGAAAACAACCAACTTGTTTGTTATACCATGGCAGAGCTTGGACGCGAATATAAGCGGGCGGGTATTAGCACAACTAAGTTGCTAAACACGCGAGAGTATCGCAGCATTATTCAAAATGATAAAGCCTTATTGAGCACGGGGGGGCATCGCAGTGAATTACGCACTTATGCGAAACAGTTTTCTTTATGTGATGGTGAGCATGCGCTGCGGCACATTGAAAAACTGGCTAAAGCTGTGCACTCCAAAGAAGGCAAAATGGAAACGGTCAAGTCCATGGTGGCAGCGATTTTAGAAGAAGATGGAGTCACGCCGCCCAGTTCACGTTTAAATCCACAGCATGTTGAAGCGTGGATCCGTGAAAGTCAGCTTATTCAAGGTTTTGAAAAAATCGGCCCTGAATTTGATAAATTAGAGCAAGAATTTGATCAATTATTGAGTGTTGAATTGCGCTTAAGTGGCCTAACACAAGGCTATGTGCAAGATGAGGGGGCTGAAATTGAGCGCCAAGAGTGCAATCAAGCCTTGTCGAAAAGCCATAATTACTCGCTACAGCAGCTCGATAGAGAGTGGAAAGAGCAACGTGATGAACTTAATTTAGACTTATCGGCGGCTAAAGGGGATTTAGCGAAGTGTGAAGATGAATTAGAGTCGATTGAGAATCAATATGACACTTTTTTAGAGACGGATATTGAGCGAGCAAAAGCGGATTTAGAAAAACTACCCACATGGCAGAGTGACAAAGCGTCATTTATCGAACAGCATAAATTACAAACTGAACAACACCAAGACGTCGAAGCGGCTTATAACGCCAGATGCAGCCAAATAGGTGAGCAGTTAAACCGCTCGCTTGAACAGTTACATCTTGAGCAAGATAAGCAACGTGGGTATTTAGATACCCAGAATAATTTTGCTCGCGGTGATATTGAGGCTTTAGAGCAAGAATGGCGTTTAACCTTTGAGGAAAAGAAAGCGGAATCGAGTGAGCAGCACTATCAGCTTAAACTGTCGAAAGCTCAATTGTTGTTAACGGTGAACAATGTGGCCTATACCGAAGATGAGAAAATGGCTTTGGCGGTATTTGATGAGCGCATAAGTCGAGCTGACGAAGAACAAGAAGCCTGTAACGCTAAGTTTGAGCGTATGAGTAGTGAAGAGCGCAAGTTACGTAGTTTACGTGAGCAAAGCCATGAGGCATTACGCATTGCCACAATGCGTGTGAGCGAGCGACAAGCTGAATTGGAACAAGTGGAGCATGTGCTCTTTCCCGAATCTCATACTTTACTTGAGTTTTTACGTCGTGATGTGCAAGGCTGGGAAAGCAGTTTAGGTAAAGTCATTAATGAGTCATTACTGCATCGAAGTGATCTTAACCCTCATGTGATAAAGGAAAATATAGCAGGGGTATATGGCCTTGGCATTGATTTAAAGGCCATCGAATCCCCTCGATTTGCGCAATCGGAGCAAGCCTTACGTATCGAGCACAGCAAAGCCGAAGAAGCATTATTGAGCGCCAAAGCGCTGCAAGCTGACGCGGAAGAGCAGCTGGTGGCTGCGACTGAGCAGCTAGATAAAATGAGTCGAGAACTGACTTTTTCCAGAACCGCGTATCAAAATAGCCGTGAAGATCTGCGGCGTTTATTAGATGAAAAGCGTACAGAGCAAGAGACAATCAATCACGCGTTAGCGCTGCGTAAGCGTGACTCACAAAAGCAATTAACGGTGCTTGAGGGGGAAATCAAGCTACTGAAGCAGAGTGAATTAGATTGGCAAGCAGCACATAAAGAGCAAATGCTAGATTTGGTGATGGAGAAAAAAGCCTATTGGCAAGACGTCATTGGTGTGATTGAGACACAACTTACTCAGATAAAAGTGAATATCGAGCAGCGCCGACAAGCGGCGAAGGCCGATAAGCAGGCTTGCGAGCAGTGGTATAAAAATGAGCTTAAATCCTGTGGCGTCGATGAAGCGCAGATCCTTAAGCTTAAACAAGATATCGCTAAACTTGAGTCGCAGATAGTGGATGCTGATTTACGCCGCAGTGAGGTATTGCGATTTGAGGATTGGTATCAACATACTTGGCTGAAACGTAAACCTAAATTACAAACGCAGTTGAGCGATGTGAAACGAGAAACGGCCAGTTTAGAGCAGCAATTGAAGGCCAAAGCCAAAGCCGTAAAAGTTGAGCGAGATGAGCTTGACCAAAAACGTAAGGTTTCTGATTCAGCCCAAGTTGAAGCGTCTGAAAACTTAAGTAAGTTACGCAGTTTATTACGCAAGCTTTCCGAGCTTAAATTACCGAAAAATAAGGATGAGGTGCAAGGGCATTTGCCTGAGCGTTTACGCCAGAGTGAAGAGTTATTATTAAAGCGTGATTATCTATTGGGTTCGGTTAAGCAATATGTTGAGCACTTTGATTCAGTTATCGCCAGTAAATCAGGCTCAGGTTTAGCGGAGTTTTGGGAGCGCGCTCGAGAAGAGTCCAGCTTTATCAATGATAAGTCGATTCGATTACTGGATTATCGAAAATTGGTACCGCAATTGGCGCAGTTATTAAATGTGATGGTGCCGCAATCTGTGACGGCGCTTAGAGAGCAAGGACGTATTTTTGGTGTTGATTTAACGGCGTTTTATGATGTCTTGGTGGATATTGATAGACGCATTGTGACCCAAAGTGCCCGTATTACCCGTGAAGTCAGTGAAGAACTGTTTCTAGAGGGGGTATCGGGCTCTGAGGTGAAAATACGATCACGGATCAGCGAGCTTGAATTTTGGCCAGAGCTTGAAGCGTTTGTGAAAGCCTTCACCCATTGGAAAGCGGAGGGCTTTACCGGATTGCCCGGTGAGGATTACATCGTCAGTATGCGCCGCGCCTTAGATATCATTGGCCGCTCAGCGCTCACCGGCGGAATTGCTAAGTTATTGGAAATTGAGCTGCGTTTAAAAGAAGGTAATAGTGACTTAGTGATCCGTACCGATCGTCAACTGAATGAATCTTCAAGCCATGGTATGGCTTACCTTATTTTATGTAAGTTCTTATTGGCTTTTACTCGCTTATTACGAGGGCGTTCGGATGTCACTGTGCATTGGCCGATTGATGAGTTAGGCACCTTGCATCATAGCAACGTGAAGAAAATTTTTGATGCCTGTGAGAACAATAATATTTTGGTATTAGGCGCATTTCCGAACCCCGAATCTGAGGTGCTGAACTTGTTTTCTAATCGCTATATTATCAATAAGCAAACGCGTCAATTACAAGTGGTTAAGCCGCAGATCAATGTGATTAGTGAAAAGTTGAAGCAGAAGTGGGTTGTTAAGAAGGAAGCGAGCTAATGTCTGAGTCGAATGAAACGGTATTAGTGGGCATGAGTGTCGTCATTGAATTATTATTACAAGGCGAATTTATTTGCCGTACCACCCATGAAGAGGCGTGGCGGGCGTTGCAAAACCCAGTGAGTCGAGAGCGAATAGAGGCCTATTTAAATCAAATCAACCGGACTGTGAGTCTCGCCGCTGAAGGTGATGTGTTTTTCTGTGGTTATTTACAACTGGGTGATAAAGAGCGCAAAGTCATTTCTGGGCAATTTAAAACCATTTGTAACAGTTTAACCCCGTTGGTGGAGTGGCTGGTTTTAGTGCAAGAGTCCAGTGGTCAAGATGCACCATTAACCCAAGGTGCCACTATTCGTTTAACTGAATTACAGACGCGGATTGAAGATACACCCGCTTTTCGTGAGCAATTGGCCAAATTGAGTCATTATCGATTATTTGGCTCGACGAGTAGCCAGAGTGACTCACAACTTAAACTCATCTTTAAGCGTTTGTTAGAATTAGGCTATTTAATCAAACCGAATAGTGAAAAACAAATCTACATGGCGACAGGAAAGCTTGATTATCTTTATGAAGTGATTCGTTTTATTGATGAAACTGAAGGTTTGAGCTTGGAAGCGCAAGCCGAAACGGCGACTCAAAAGGATTTATTGTGATGTTATTAGGTTTATGGCTATCTGGCACTCAAGGATGTGATATTCGAGGATGTGCAGATGAGTGATAACTTGCATCAAGCGGGTGTCAAATTACTGAAGTTACTCAGTCGTCACAGCGAACTTATCATGGATGTTTATCAGCAAGGTGAGATCTCTGAAGATAGCCGTGATTTAAATGTATTACAGAAACTGGAAACGGCTGGGGTGTTATGGCGTCCTGAAAAGGAGCAAGGGCTACGTCTTAAAGGGACGGTGCGGGCGCTATTAGAAGAAAGCCTAAGTGATGAGCGTCATCGGCAAATTGATGCCAATATTGGCTCGGCGATTGCGAGCATTAAAACCTTAGCAGCCCATTATAAAGAAGCACGAGAGCAGGCTGATCACAGTAGCAGCGAAGCGTATTTAAATGATTTAAGTGAGCATGTTTATCGTTTTAGCGACAGTTTACGTCACGCTATTCGGATATTGTGGGGGCGAATAAACAACGAGTTTGGTTATGTCGGCAGCATTAATGCCAAAATTCGAGAAAATGAATTGGCTCAGAGCCAAGTCACAGAGCTGCTTAATGGTTTATCTTTATTTCAATTTAGTGAGTTGACGGATATTGCGGGTGATATTCGTGAGCTGCGTAAGTTGTTGGTGATTAATATGCAGGAGACCTTGAGTGATTGTACTCAAGAGTTGAGCGTGGTGCAGGCAAGGTTACTGGAGTTGTTAGGTCGTTTTAGGCACATAAGAGGCCGCACTCGATTATTCAAAGGTTGGTTATTGCATGCCAGCTTACATCCGGATTACCGACCCCTTGATCATGTGGCGCATAAACAAGTGCCGATTTTGTTCAATCAAGCAGATGCTTTGTTAGCGTCCGCCTCTGTCGATATTTACAATACCAGTCAAGAACCTGAGCTGTTAGACATGGTGGCACGGATTAAATCCATTAGCCGCCTTCATGTTGAGCCTCAGGCGTTAGCGAGTCACGCTGCGGTGTTACTTAACGATGAGGAGGATTTCTCCATTCCGGATAATCCACTTAAGCAAGCCGTTGATGGTTATTTTTTGAGTGTGATTGATTCTGGAAAGCCACAGTCAGCATTAGAATACTTGGTTGAGCATGAATTATCTTGGGGGCACGAGTCTTGGTTGTATCAGGTTATTGGCGGTTATGAAGCGCTATCCGAGGAGCATAAAGCGTATTTTGAGCTGGCCCCAATAGGCGAGCTCGATCCTGTTTATACAGGAAACTTTATTATTCGTGATGTGGAATTGTGGCTGTCCTAGTTTTGGTTGTATCAAGTCATTGGCGCGTAATTATGCGGTGTTATCAGAGGAGCATAAAGCGTATTTTGAGCTGGCCTTGATAGAAGAGCCCGATCCTGTTTATATGGGAAACTTTATTATTCGTGATGTGGAATTGTGGCTGTCCTAGTTTTGGTTGTATCAAGTCATTGGCGGTTATGAAGCGCTATCAGAGGAGCATAAAGCGTATTTTGAGCTGGCCTTGATAGAAGAGCCCGATCCTGTTTATATGGGAAACTTTATTATTCGTGATGTGGAATTGTGGCTGTCCTAGTTTT
>NZ_JAKIKS010000020.1 GCF_023284005.1 Shewanella surugensis | reverse complement strand
TCCTGAACTCAATATCATTGAAATACTGTGGAAAAAGATAAAGTATGAATGGTTATCTTGCCATGATTTTATCACTTTTGATGCACTCAAAGAGAGTGTAAAAAACATCATGGATAATTATCCGTCAAAATATACGATAACTTTTAGTTAAGCACTTACCACTATTACTCCCCCCTATAGACCATAATTTCAGCTGCCAAGCAGCACATTTCATATCGGCTTTTAGAGAATCAATGCCAGTCCAATCTCTATCGATTAAAATCATAAGCAGAACAGGAATTAGAATGTAGGTAGCTATATTTCATTAATCACAATCTGTTTTCTTAGACCGGATTACTTTTATCTTTTAAACCCAAGAGCATATACTTTAAAATAATTCAAAAACAGATTATTAAGGAACTTGAACTGCCCTGTTTAAAGCCGATGCATTCGAAACAGTTGGGAAAGCCCCGCCCCCTAAAGCCCGATACAATTCAACCATGGCCAGTAGCTTATCTCGTTGAATTTGGCTCAAAGACAGCTGAGCACTGAACAAATTACGTTGAGCATCCATAAAATCCAAGGAGCTCGCCACCCCATTAATGTATCGCAATCGGGCTAAATGCGTATATTGAGCTGCCGCATTAACTAATGTTTGCTGCATCACGATAGACTCGTCTGCCCGCTTATAACTTTGAATCGCATCATTCACTTCAAAATAAGCCGTGAGTAAGGTATTACGATAAGTAAGCTGTGCTTGTATCGCTAATTGTCTTGCCACTTCCACATCTGCCGATAAACTACCCGCATTAAACACAGGAGCCACAATCTCGGTTAATAATGACCAAAATAACCCCCTACCGTTAAAAAAATCAGCAAGGCTATCGGTTTCACGTCCATAGGTTCCGGTAATCGTAAAAGAAGGAAATAATGCCGATGTAGCGAGTCCAATATTGGCATTGGCTGCAATAAGATCTTGCTCTGCCGATTTGACATCAGGGCGAAATTTAAGCAGTTGAGAGGGCACCCCTAAAGTAAACCAAACCGGAAATTGAGCTCCGCGGCTAGGTAATTGATCCTCTGAGCTTGGGACACTGATGTGTTTATGATGAGCTTTCACATTTTGACGAGATCTTTCATCACTTGGAGATTGATGCTGAATATTTCCATTTTTTTCAGACGAAACAGAGGCTCTCATTGAACTGTTTAAGGCCGCATTTGAAGTAGTCTCAAGACTTGTCTCTGTCTCTAAGGGCATATCGAGCGGATAATCAAACTCTCCGAGTAAAATCCGCAATTGACTCTCCGCCAACATTCGCTCTAAAACCAAGTCTGGTAATGTCGCCAAAGCAGTTTGATATTCAACTTCTGCTTGTTGTACTTCTAAGCCTGAAATCACGCCATTTTTACGACGTAATAAAGCAAGATCATACGCTTTTTTACGTAATTTCACCGTGTTTACTGAAATCTGATGCCGCTGATGCGTATTAAGCCATTCATAATAACGAGATGCTAAATCACTAATCAGGCTTACATAACTATAATGCAAAAGCTCATTCGTCGATAACAAGCTTGCATAAGCCGATTCGCTTCCCCTTTGATTGCCTCCCCAGAGATCCAGCTCCCAAGCCACCACACCCGATAAATCAAATACGTTGGTCACATGCGGGCTGGTATTGGTAATGGCACTCAGTAATTTTCTTTCTAAAGAGGAGTCAATTTCAAAACTGGGATACAAAGCCGCATTGGTGACAATAAAATTGGCTCTAGCGGCTAATAACTGAGATTGCATGTTTTTGATGGTTAAATTTTTAGATAAAGCATGATGAATTAAGGTCCGTAAATACGGATCGAGATAGAAATCTTCCCATCTAAACTCAGCGATATTAGGCGGTAAACTTTGCATTTGTAAATCGGCTTCCGTGTATAAATTCGTGCCCTCGCTTTGAGGCATGCGTTTTAGAGCTAACACATCCTCAACCCCAACATAACTTGGCGCTTCCTCTAAGTTTGGCCTGTCATAATCAGGACCCACCACACAACGCGTTAACCCCATTAATAACAGAAGGCTTAAAAAAAATGCACGAGACAGTTCACACGCTAAGCACTGAGCATGCTCACATCGCCTATCTCGCTCACCACTCAACAATAACAATTTACTCCTCCTTGTCTAACCGCCAACCTTAACGATAAACCATCCCTTTGCCCTATCAATCTATTAGTATCTAACCTCTCTACGCTAAGCCTTAATGACCTTGACCCATACGATATCAATCACCAAAAACAATTAGCCCGACATATTATCTCTGTTGGCTTGGATCTTGATTAATATCAGCCTTTCCCTCCACTTTTATGGGTAACTTTTTGACCCAACTTTTAACCGTCACAAAAAATAATGGCACAAAGGTTATCCCCACTGTTGTCGCAAAAATCATCCCATAAAAAATAGGAATAGAAATTGACTGCCTACTCACAGACCCTGGACCTCTTGAGATAACAAGGGGTAATACGCCTAATATAAAGGCAAAAGAGGTCATCAAAATAGGGCGGAATCGCATTTGCGCCGCTCTCACGGCAGAATTCAATAAATTATGCCCTTTCTTATTTTGTTGCACGGCAAACTCCACAATAAGAATAGAATTTTTAGCTGCCATACCAATAAGCGCAATAAAAGCCACTTGAAAAAATAAATTACTGTCCATGCCACTGATCCAAGTACCTAACGATGCACCAAACATGGCTATCGGGGTGATCAGCAATACTGCGATAGGTGTCGTCCAGCTTTCATAGAGTGCCGCCAAAAAAAGAAAAACAAACACCACGGCAAGTGATATCGCTATGGCCGTTTGCCCAGATGCTTTGACTTCTTGAAAAGTGATCCCCGTCCATTCATATTTAAATTCATTAGGGAGTAATGGTGCTGCCACTCGCCTTATCGCATCAATGACATCCCCCGTTGCATAACCCGAAGCTGGTGTCGCATTAATCGCCGCACTAGAAAATAAATTATAGTGCGTCACCGCAGCAGGTCCTACCGCATAATCATAGTTAGCCAGCACGCCAACAGGCACCATAGAGCCCGTGTTAGAACGCACATAATAATTTTCAATTTGATTAGGATAACGACGGTACTCAGCTTCCGCTTGCAGCCTGACTCGATAAACACGACCAAATAAATTAAAATCATTCACAGTCGTTGAATCAGTAAAGGTTTTAATGGTGCTATAAATATCCGATAATTCAACGCCAATAGCTAACGCTTTGGTTTTATCGACTGTTAAGGCTAATTGCGGGATAGCATCTTGTAATCCAAGCGTTGCACTCGCGATTTCAGGTTGTTTATTTAACTGATCGATCAGCTCATTTGCAGACTCTAACATTCCGTCAAAATTAGCACCTGAGCTATCTTGCAACTCGAACTCAACCCCAGCCCCATTACCCAGCCCCGGCACTGCCGAGGGAAGATATAAGTTAAAATCAGCCTCTAATACATTTGCCAACTTTTCCCGTAAGTCCTTCATCACTTTCGTCACGGTATCATTATCTTTTTTACGCTTATCCCACGGTTGTAAAATAACCTCAAATTCGCCATTAGCTTGATTCGAACCTAATCGCTTATTCTCCCCCGCTAATGAAAAAGAATATGCCACAGCCTCATGACCCAAAATATACTTTTCGGCTTTCTGTAACACATCTTGAGTTCGATTAACGGTTGAACCATCTGGCAAGGTCACATCGATAAAAAAGCGTCCTTGATCTTCATCCGGCATAAAGCTGCTGGGTAAGTGACTCATCAATACATAAACACAGATAATAATTAACGCAAAAATAGCGTAGCTACGTTTATAATGTTGATTAGCTAAAATCACCCCCAGAACATAACGTCGAGAACTCAAGTCCAGTTTTTTATTCATCCAATGAAAAAAACCTTTTTCAGCCACTGGAGTACGCGTTAATAATATAGCGCACAATGCTGGACTTAATGTTAATGCAACCAAAGTGGAGATAAGCACAGACACCGTTATCGCAATAGCAAACTCACGATACATAATACCGGTAATGCCAGGTAAAAAAGAGACCGGAACAAAGACCGCCGCTAGCACTAAACTGGTGGCCACTATCGCGCCTGATAATTCTTTCATCGCTTTACGTGTGGCCGGTACGGGATCCATCCCTTCTTCATTAATCAAACGCTCAACATTTTCTACAACCACAATCGCATCATCGACAACAATGCCTATGGCCAATACTAATGCCAATAAACTCACAGTGTTAATCGTAAAGTCAAAAGCCAGTAAAGCCGATAAGGTTCCAATAAGAGACACTGGGACAGCAATCGCTGGAATTAAGGTAGCTCGAAAATTTTGTAAAAAGATAAACACCACCAAAATCACCAAAATAAGGGACTCAATCAGCGTCATCACCACTTCTTTTATGGACTCTTCAATAAAAATAGACGCATCAAAAAACACTTTCCACTCCATCCCTTGCGGGAATTTAGTGGACAGCTCATCCATGGTTTGCTTGACTTGCTTAGTCACCTCAAGCGCATTGGAACCAGGCAGCAAATACACCTGTAAAATAGTGGCACTATCGCCATTTAATGCCGACTGCAACGTATAAGCTGCTGAACCCAACTCTACTCGTGCAATATCTCTAAGGCGGATCAAGGCACCATCGGGGGCCGCCCGTACCACTATTTCATTAAACTCATGCACGCTGCTTAATCGCCCCGGTGCAGTAATAGGTAAAGTCACACTGATGTCATCAGTATTGGGCTGAGTACCAATTGTCCCCGCTGGCGATTCGGTGTTTTGCGCTTCAATGGCGTTAACGACGTCATTTGTTGTTAACTTATAACCCGCCATTTGATCGGGCCTTAACCAAACCCGCATAGAATAACTGCGAGAACCTGTATTACGCGTACTCCCCACGCCAGGGATCCTTCTTAAAGCCGATTCAATATTGATACTGGCATAATTACTTAAGTAAATTTCATCATAACGAGCATCTTTAGATGTCAGCGCCAATTTTAATAATTCAATCGATGCTTTTTTTGAAACAGACACCCCTTCCGTCTGGACTTCAATCGGTAAATCACCAGTTGATTGTTGTGTGGCATTTTGTACGTCTACCGCTGCCAAATCGGGGTTAGTTCCAACATCAAAAGTAATTAAAATACTAACGCCCCCAGAATTAGTACTTTTAGACTCCATGTAAATCATATTGGGCACACCATTTATTTGCTCTTCTAATGGTGTGGCAACAGAATCTGCAGCCGTCGTCGATGTCGCACCTGGATAAGATGCCGTTATTTGCACTTGAGGAGGCGTAATATAAGGATATTGATCGATAGGTAATAAGAACATAGAAACCACACCGATAAGCACAATTACGATAGAAATAACACTGGCGAAAACAGGGCGGTTAACAAAAAATTGTGCCATAGTCAACCATCCTTATTCGCACTACTTTGCTCTTGAACTTGTACTTTCCTCGCTGTATCTTTCTCGTCCGCATCTTCTAGCTTTAAATATTCAGCCTCAGATAAAGGCCGAGCTAATTGGCCATGCCTCACTCGATGCATTCCCTCTACGATGACCTTTTCCCCCGCTTTTAAGCCACTTTTTACTATCATGCCTTCTTTTCCTTGGTGCTCTATCACAATAAAGCGCCGCTCAACACGATTACTGGCTAATACCACCATGACATAAACCCCCCCTTGATCCACTTGGGTGGCTTTTTGTGGGATAACAATGGCATCACGCAGCTCACTTAATTTAATCCGTACATTGGTATATTGCCCAGGCAATAACTCTTTATCTGGGTTAGGCAATACAGCCCTCACTTCAAAAGTGCCTGTTTCTGGATTGACCGAGGGCTCGGTAAAACTCACTTTTCCTGGATAAGTATACTCACTGTAATCTGGCAAAGTGACACGAACAAAACCAGCAAGCACTTTTCCCTCAGATTCGGCTTCCTTTTCTTCAGAGCGATTTACCATTCGCCGACGCGCATTTAAATAGTCAAGCGCAGACATATTAAACATGACATAGATAGGATTGACCTTTTGTACTTTTGTCAATAAAGATTGGCCTTTACTGCCCACAAGTGCACCAACATCCACTTGCGTTTGACTCACCAATCCACTAATTGGCGCGGTGATCCGAGTATAACTCAGCTCTAATTCAGCAGCTTCTAAAGCCGCTTGACTCGCCACTAACGCTGATTTGGCTTGAGCCAAATTTGAAAGAGCATTATCTAAATCTAATTGACTCGCGGCATCTTGATCATACAAGGGTTGTAATCGCTCCACATCCCTTTTTGCCTTATCAACCACAGCCTGTTGAGCGGTTCGTTGAGCTTTCACCCTATTCACCTCAACGACATAAGGTTTACTATCAATTTGATACAGTAAGTCCCCTTTTTTAACTGCACTACCTTCTACAAAGGCTCGTTGTTCAACAAAGCCATCAATACGCGCTCTCACTTCCACATTCAGTGAGGCTTCCGTTACGCCCACATAATAACCATAGATGGGCACGGTTGATTCAACCACATTCGCCACAACCACTCTTTTAGGCTGGAAAGCTTTTTCTTGTTTATGGCATGCCGACAACATAATAATAAGCACAAAAAAGAACAGCCACTGGCCTCCTCTCTTTTGTAAAGGGAATCGATATTGGTGGGCACAAGTAATCGATAAAACGAATGTCATTAATCGCTTCCTGCAAATATCAACGAACAAGCATTAAGCCTAAGCTCACAAGCGAAGTAATACTGCATGAATTTAACGACAAAAATTCGTTACTTATTAAAAGGTAAGCTAAGTGCTCTCCTTGGTGATCTCTATTCTGGAGTTTGTATTGACTTGGATAAAGTGTAGACTGTCCTCGGTCTCTTTATCTATTTATTAACAAAGATATGGAAGAATTAAGTCATATGACATCGCCGATGCCCAAATAAAAGATCCCACTTGCAGGATTTAAACACTAACCTCTCTCCATCTTATCCAATATGAGTTTATATGAATCAACAACTTGATAATTTTGATCGCCATATTCTTCATCTTTTACAGCAATCAAATCGTACCACTTCTGATGTGATTGCCGAGCAAGTTGGCTTATCCGCTGCTGCGGTACAACGTCGTATCAAGCGATTACGCCAACAGCAGATTATTCAAGCTGATATTTCAGTGGTCAACCCAAAATCTGTTGGGCAACATCTTACCTTAGTCGTACAAGTGAATTTAGAAAGAGAACGAGTCGATCTGATGGATAGCTTTAAAAAAGCCATGTTACAACACCCCAACGTGCAACAATGCTATTACGTGACAGGCAATACAGACTTTATTTTAATTGTCACAGCAATGGATATGACTGATTATGAAGATTTTACTCGTGAAGCCTTTTTTGATAACGATAATGTCCGTAGCTTTACAACCAATGTGGTCATGGATCCCACTAAAGTGGGCTTATCCATTCCCATATTGAATGTAGCCCCTAAATAACATAAGTGAAATAACCACCTAAGTCAGTTTGTTAGATAAGCTAATGACAAGCAAGCTGTTTGATAGTTCTGAGCAGCACTTTTACTCCCGCGTTTAAATCTTCAGCTGATGTATATTCTCTGGGATTATGACTAATTCCCTTTGCACTTGGGACAAAGATCATGGCTGCTGGGCAGATCCTAGCCATCATTTGTGCGTCATGTCCAGCACCGGAAGTCATTCGACAAACCGTCAATTCTAACTCCTTTGCTGATTTTTCAATAAGTTGAACTAAGTCAAGATCAAAGGTAACAGGCTCAAGCCTTGCCATCTGAGTCATACCGATCTCTACCGATTCCTCTTCAGCGATTAAATTCAAGTAATCCACTAAAACAGCTTCTGCTTGCTTAAGTTTAAGTTCATCTGGTGATCTTAAATCTATGGTAAAGCAGGCTTGAGAAGGAACAACATTAATAATGTCAGGTTCGAACTTAAGCTTACCAAAAGTTGTTACCATACGATCACAGGTTTGCTCAACATAATCTCTCATGTATGTCATCACGCGCGCGCAGGCCATTCCAGCATCATTACGCATTGACATCGGCGTTGTTCCAGCATGGTTTGCCGTACCATTAATCGTTATTTGTTGCCAACAAATACCTTGCAAATTTTCCACTGCACCGACAGTAATATTTTCTTTCTCTAAAACAGGACCTTGCTCAATATGCAGTTCAATATAAGCCTTAGCAGGAATAAAACCGACTTCATGATCCCCTGAATAACCAATGCGCTCAAGCTCATCACCTAAAATAGAACCATCATTTCCTCGTGTCTTAAGCGCATCGTTTAACGCTAATCCCCCCACATAAACCAATGAACCCATCATATCTGGCGTATAACGAGCCCCTTCTTCGTTAGTAAAAATACTCACAACAATAGGGCGTTTAGGTTGGAAGCCCATTTCTTGCAAGTGCTGAATGACTTCCAGACCAGCAAGTACACCGTAGTTTCCATCATAAATACCCGCATTTAGCACTGTATCAATATGGGAACCCATCATGATGGCTTCTTCTTCTTGCACCGACTCAGGGGACCAAATAGCATGAATATTGCCAATTTTATCAATCTTTATATCCAATTCAGCAGATTCAAACCATTGGTATACTTGATCTCGACCCTCTTTATCAGCATGCGTCAGCGCGATACGAGCAAGCCTGTCTTGGCTATCACGACCTATCTTGCCCAACGTATTGAGTCGATTAAGTAATCGTTGAATATTTATCGTCATCGTTTAAACCTGCCTTCAACCATGAGTAAAAAATGTGTTAATGAAATAAGCTCGCATTGGCTTAACCCTTCACTAACGTTTGATATAAGATCGGATCGGTCGCCCCTTCTGTACCAATGACTAAAATACGGCTCTCTTTATTAAGCTGTAATTTTGGAATTAATTCAGTTACTTGGCATGCAATCATAACCGCCGCTAATCCCACAACGCCAGATTCACCCGCTTCTATCTTAGGCGCACCACCCACCCCTTTTGCCAGTAAACACATCAAAGGAGCAATAGCACCTTCACTCAAAGTCACAAAATCATCAGCACCATTTTTAAGAATGTCCCAAGCTAATGCCGATACCTCTCCGCATGCGAGGCCTGCCATTAGCGTCGTTAACTCGCCACCAACGACGACGGGCTTACCCGCTTTTGCACTCAGCTGTAAACAATTCGCTTGCTCAGGTTCAACAATCACCACCCGAGGACGATCATTACCCCATAAATCCCAGAAATAGCCTGTTAGCGTTGCCGCTAAGCCTCCTACCCCTGCTTGAATAAAAACATGAGTCGGTATTTTGCCTGCAAGCTGTTCCACAATTTCAGACAACATAACCGTATAGCCTAATGCAACATCTTTAGGAATATCCATATAGCCTTCATAACTCGTATCTGACACAATAATACGATTATGAACTTTAGCATCTCTGTCTGCTAATCGAACAGACTCATCGTAGTTACCTGAAATACGAACCACCTCAGCACCAAATGCTGCTATAGCCTGCTGACGTCCTTCAGAGACCCCTTCATGAATATAAATAACGCAAGAACAACCAAACATTTGCGCCCCCCAAGCCACTGAACGACCATGATTACCATCCGTTGCACAGCTAACAGTCATGGACGCTAACGTTTCTTTTAAATGACCCCCCAATAAATCCTTCATACTGGGACGAATACCTAAACGATGTTGTAATTGCAGTTGTAGCTGCCTCGCGACAGCATAAGCGCCTCCCAAGGCTTTAAAGCTTTTTAAACCAAATCGCTCGGATTCATCTTTATAAAAAATATTATCCAACCCTAACCCTTTTGCCAATCCCTCTAACGCATGTAATGGCGTCTGCGCATAAGCAGGCCAAGTTTTAATATCACTAATGGCTTGGCGTGAACCTTCCACGCTCACAATCTGTTTCTGTGCCGTATTGTAGTCGTTATCTTTATGGGCCAATGGATTATTGAAATAAGAGAGCGTTCCCGTTAATTTAATCATTCAGCGTGATACCTTAAATCGTGAGTCATCGATAAAGGGTACCTGAATGAGATGCGGGATAACGGTGATTTTTACGGAGAATTTAAAGATTTTCGTTACATTACGTAGAATAATGAGAGTACGCCACTCCAGCGGTGCTTACTTTAAAAAAATGTGGATCATCAGCACCGTCAATCGTTGGCTGAACCTAAAGCCACTTTAAGAGTCCGTTCGAAAGCCTCTCGTCTTATCGATAAAGGCACTAATGCATTGTGACTCTTTTGACTACGCCCATAAAGAGACGATTCGACAAACAAAGCAAACCAAGCCGTTAACGCCTCAGCGTTAGCAAATTCACCGTTTGCCGCTAACGCCAATGCAGCCACTTCTGCCGTCCCTAATTGAAAATCATGGCTGCCTTTTCTCAACATGTACTGAGCAGTATGTTCAGCACTAAATGATAACAGAGGCAGTTGATGTAGATAGGGACTCTTACGAAACATTTTTATCGCTTCACGCCAACTGCCATCAAGCATAATAAATAGAGGTGTTTTACCGTCATCTGCACCGAACTTCCCTTCAGTGGGTAACAGACTCACCACCGGCTGATTTTTTACTGCATATTCACTCGGAAAAATGACATAAGCTTGATAATTCGGATCGTGAATTAGTGCCAACATTTCACGGTTAGCTTGCACTCGAGACCAAATGTAGGCATGGGTATTAGGGACTAAATCAGCGATTAAACGGCCACTATTGCTGGGCTTTAAAACTTCATCATCATACATTATTAATAAAAAATGTGCTTCAGTCGACAACCGTTTTCGCCATGCACAAGTACATAACGTCTGGCAAAGTAAACATTGTTCACAACGCACCACGTTTTTCCCTCTGGCATTATACGCCTTGGTCGAAATCGCCTTTCGATACTGATACAACCTATGGACTGCGTGTGATCCTAACGTCATTACTATCACTTAATATTGAGAACAAATATAAAAGCTAATGTAAACACTTATATAAAAAACTTAAAAAGTGTCAGAAACTTAAAAAAGTGCGAGGCAATAAAACTAAAAACCGACTTTATAAGTCGGCTCTCATATTATTAATTACAAAATACGCCGCAATAAAAAATCGGCTTTTAGGCGCTTAATCCGCTTCATTATCTTTTTCACCGGAGGTGGATAATTCTGCAATGTTTGGATCTGACTATAATGATAAAGACGCTCGGTGAATTCTAAAATATGCGTCTGCTCTTGCTCAAATTGTGTTTTCCAAACCCCCATTTCATCTTGAAATAACAAACCATTTTCAAGATCTAATGCGAAAGCCCTTGGGTTTAGATTACTGCCAGTGATTAAATGCTGTTTACCATCAGCACTGATCCCTTTTAAATGAAAGCTGTTTCTATCATGTTTCCATAAATGAATATTCAACAATCCTTTATCTATGGCCCATTGCTGCCTTTTGGCAAATTTGCGCAAAGATTGTTCATACATATACGGCAATGCGCCAATCGTTGAAAAACGTTCTTCGGGTGGAATATAAAAATCATTCGCCGTTTTATCGCCAACGACAATATCAATTTTTTTGCCTTTATGTAAGTGCTTCGATAACGCCCTTGAAAGAATATAAGGCGGGTTAAAATAAGGCGTGCAAATAAACAGTGATTCTTCAGATTCTTCAATGAGTGCGATCACCGTTTTATTCAGACTATTTTTCTTACGCCCGAGACCCACAAGCGGCGTCACTCTGTTCCCGGTCGTGACCTTATCAAAACGGTAACTGGCCCGGCTCAACCGCTGTTTTAAACTGGTGATTTCACTTTTTATCGGGAGCCGCTCTGTGTCTTGACATTGTGATAGCGAATTAACAGCCACATCATTGACTAAATACACTTGGATCATGTCTCGCATACTATCAGCTAATGCTGCTGACTCTATCAAATGATATCGATCAAACCGATATTTCTCATGTTGATGTAAGTAAATATTGTTGATACTTGCCCCACTAAAAATCACCGTATCATCGATGATAAAACCTTTAAGATGCAGCACTCCCATAAATTCTCGCGCTTTAACCGGCACCCCTAAAATATCAATACCATGTTCAGCTTCTTGCATCACCTTACGGTACATCAAATAATTGCCACTATCGCCTTTCTCACCAATCAGACCACGCCGAGCTCGATGAAAATCCACTAAAACTTTCACATCAAGTTGAGGATTACGCGCTTTAGCGGCCATTAATGCTGCTAAGATCTCTCCACCCGCTTCGTCATCTTCAAGATAAAGCGCTGCAATATAAATAGAGTGCATCGCATTGGCAATATGAGACAATAAGGTTTCTTTTAAAGCGCATGGCGTTAACAACCAGCGTAATGATTCTGGTTGGATGGGTATTCCACCTAGCTTTTTCAGCAAGGTCTGTCTCCTTTAATCAATGGACTCTAGTCAGTCATAGACACTGGATAACAATCAAAATAAAAATGATTTTATTAATCAGTTTAAAGTCAACATTCATCGACTCAGAAACGGCCTATTCCACTCACTATCTATAATTTTAACGTCATGAGAACAAAATCGATTATCCTTTCAACGTTGCTTAATTTAGCACCTTTTTCCAATATAAGGACCACGCATCCAATGGCGTTCTCAAAACATGAAGCCATTGAAATTACCGATTTACGTGCCACTGAGCAAGCGTTATTTTCTTTTAGATGAATACAATGACAGTATCGGGTCGTTTAATCATCACTTTGAGTGAATTATCGCTATTTATCACTCTAGCGCTCGGACTGCCCCCTCTAAACTCATCACACTTACGATACCGTCATCGTTCGATGAAAAAGCGATCACTAAAGAAAATAGCGTATTCACTCATGAGGAAGATTAAACGGATAGACTAAAACAAATCCAATGAAAAATACGCATTTCAGTGTGCTGCAAGAATAAGTGTACAATATACGCATCAATAACATACATTCATCATTCATTGTTAATTTATCAGCGACTATCATTAACATTATCAAGCTGACAAACAGTAAATACCCCATTAAATGCAGTCTGAATAATAAAAAATTTCGCTTTTAGCGTAAACTGTATTATAAAACTAGTGTGCTCTTAACGTTGTCACTCTAAAACTAATGACTCACATTACCTTATGAAAACACTCATCACGTTACTCATCATTCTCTTAACCGCTTGGGCTTTATTCCATTTTAAATCCATACTCGGTATTTTTCTGTTTCCTCTGTTTCTCATTTTAGTGGTCTATATCACATTACGTCTTTATCGAATGATGGTAAAAGATGGCCCCACAAAGTAAAGATTAATTAATCAATAAGTTAACTCAACGATGATACAATACCGTACTTTTTTCAACCGATCGGCAAGTATTGCATTTTTTAGCGTTGCAATCTCCCTTTCCACTTATGCCAGTGAGCCCTTAGCCGCCCAAATTGCAAAAATCGAGCCTTTTGATTCGCTTACAGCTGTTTTAATTCAAGATATCAGTCCTTCTAATCGAACCAATCCCCCCCCCATATTATATCAGCGAAATGCGCATAAACGCTTTTTGCCCGCCAGTACCATGAAGTTATTAACGGCCGTTGCCACGAGCTCATACTTGGGTCCAAAATTCACTTTTAAAACGCGTATTTATAGTGATGCTCCTATTGTTAAAGGGATTATTGAAGGTGATCTTTTCATTGCGTTTTCAGGTGATCCTAGCTTCACTAAGCAAGATTTGTTCATACTACTACAAAAATTGAAAACTCAAGGTCTCAATAAAATAACAGGCAATCTCTATTTACTCGGCGCTAATGAAGAAACACTACATGCCCCAGGTTGGGCATGGGAAGACTTAACCATGTGTTATGCTTCGCCTATTTCTCAATATGCGATTAATCAAAACTGCATTAAAGCGACACTGCTTCCGAGTCCAACCACTGCGTCGAGTGGACTAACATTCAATGAGAACGAACCGATTAGCATTACCACCGCCGCCACCTTTTCACCTCAAAATAAGGATTGTGAGCTCAATCTGATTTCTTTACCCAATAATCAATTCCATATTACTGGCTGTTTTTCCAACCCCAAAGGCGTCAAACTACAAATAGCGGTCTCTGATCCTCTCATTTATGCGAAACAAACCCTTAAACAGCTCATGTCTTCATTAGCCATCCAATTAAATGGTCAACTCATCAATAAACAACAAGACATGAATAAGCTCAGTTTATTAGTCACGCATCAATCTAAGCCATTAAGCCAATTGCTCAATACTTTATTACTTAAATCAGATAATTTTATAGCAGATAGCTTAATCAAGAAAATGGGGCAGAATACCCAAGGAAAAAACGCATTAAAACAAGGGATAGTGATCCTACGTGAAGAGCTGAACAGCCTTGGTATAGATCTCACTCACGCCACTATTGTCGATGGTTCAGGTCTCTCTCGCTATAATTTATTAAGCGCTTCACAACTCGCCTCAATCTTACACTTAATCAGTACTGACAGTCGATTTAAGTACCTCTTAGATTCTTTACCTATTTCAGGGGTAAAAGGCACATTATCACATCGCTATGGATTTGATAAAAAACCAATAAAACAACATGTTATAGCAAAAACAGGCACGCTGAAAGGCGTTAATAATTTAGCCGGCTTTATTAAAACTGATACTGGTAAGTTATTACTTTTTGTTAGCTTAGAAAATGGTATCAGTGAGCCTTTACCATCAGAAAAGCCTATCGCTTTCAACCTTGCTCTAGCCACATTATTAGTCAAGCAATAAGTGAAAAACGCTATTATTTAACACTGCCGAACGTCCCAAAAAATGCAATAAAAAGGTGTCATGACAGTCATGTCACCTTTATTTATTACCTTCTGAGTAAACGAAAACTAAACGTATTCTTATACAATAAACATTAAAATAACACTTCAGGTATATCCATGATCGCACTATCTCCAGCATTCACTTGGCTTAAATGATAATCTGCTTTCGCAATCAGTTTATCAAAATAAAACTGCATTAAATGTTGTTTTTGCGCTTTAAATTGTTGATCAGGATGATCATCAGCCGCATTGGCCATGGCTAACCAGAAATAGCCATAAAGAATGAAGCCAAAGGCATCGAGGAAATCCACTGCACAAGCATTCACTAACGCAGGATGGGTAAGTTTATTTTCATTGACCTGCAAAGCCGATGCTAATAACGCATCAAATAGTGCAATGACCTTGTGTTTATAAGATGACGAAACATGAGCCATCAGCTCCATATTGGCTTTATGCTCATCAACAAAGCGCTTAAGCGCCGCCACATTATCACCCGTCACCTTACGACCCAGAAAGTCGATGGCTTGTATGCCATTGGTGCCTTCGTAAATTTGGGCAATCCGAGTATCACGCACGAGTTGCTCAATGCCCGTTTCACGAATATAACCATGCCCACCAAAAACCTGCTGGCCCATAATCGCGGCCTCTAAACCACGATCACTCAAAAATGCCTTAGCCACTGGCGTTAATAACCCCACATATTGTTGTGCCTTGGCTTGAATATCACCCTCACCGTATTTAGCAAAATCCAATTGTTGTCCAGTATACATGGATAATGCTCGGCCAGCCTCTGTCATCGTTTTTATCGTCAACAACATACGGCGGACATCCCCATGAACTATAATAGGATCGCTCTGTGGGCCCGGTTTAGTTCCCGCGGCAACCCCCTGCAAGCGCTCTTTAGCATATTCAGAGGCCATTTGATAAGCCGCCTGCGACGTACCTAACCCTTGGATCCCAATAGCCAAACGCTCATAATTCATCATAGTAAACATGCAAACTAAACCGCGATCAGGCTCACCAATTAAATACCCCGTCGCATTATCAAAATTCATCACACACGTTGATGACGCTTTAAGACCCATTTTATGTTCAATCGAGCCCACTGTTACCCCATTACCTTCTGCTAAATGTCCCGAATTATCTAAAGCCACTTTTGGAACGAGAAATAATGAAATACCTTTAGAATCAGGTAGTTTTGCTAACACTAAATGAATGATATTGTCCGTTAGATCATGTTCGCCCCCAGTAATAAAAATCTTACTGCCACTGATTTGATAGCTACCATCATTTTGGGGCTCCGCTTTAGTGCGAATAGTGCGTAGATCTGAACCTGATTGAGGCTCTGTCATCCCCATAGCACCGGCCCACTCACCACTGTAAAGGTGAGGTAAATAAGTGTTTTTAATCTCTTCACTGCCATGAGCATGAATACACAAAGCGGCGCCAGCGGTCAAAGAACCATACAATGTAAAAGCATTAGAAGCACTGTAAGCCATCTCATCAACAAGAACACCTAACATTTTAGGCATTCCCATACCACCAAATTCAGGATCGCCACATAAGCCTACCCAGCCCCCTTCCGCGTACTCTTTATAAACCGCTTTAAATCCTGTAGGGGTGATCACTTTACCCTTTTCATGTGTTACTCCTTCTTCATCACCGCTGCGGTTGATGGGATGAATTAACTCACGACTAATTTTACCCGCTTCATCTAAAATAGCTAAAGCCGTGTCAATATCAACAGCTTCAGCTATTGCAGGCAGTGATGCCCAGGTGTCTGGCGCGTTAAATACTCGCTCAAGTAAAAATTGCATATCCGCTAAAGGGGCATTATATGGATTCATGACCAAGGTTCTCAAACGTTAGATTTAAACAGTTGTTTTAATTTATAACAAATTGAGTCCCAAAAGAAAGTAATATTTTTACAAATTCAATAAAAAATAAGCTGAAATGCTAAATTGAAAAGATGAGCAAGAAAACGAAAAACATTAAGCACCAATATCGAACACACTATTGGGCCTCCATTTACAAGAAAATAAATCACGCTATTATAATAAATTATCATCTATATCGGTTGGAGATGCACCAACACCTTGCGAGTCAGCATCGAAACCCGTACTGTCATCCATGGCATCCACATCCATATGAGTATTATTAGAGTCAGTCCAGTCCCCTCTTTGCTCTGAAGTTGGCTTATCAATATCCTCCACATCCGGTCGACTACTCGAATCGAGCGCATATTGCTCACTCACCTCAAGACTCACATTCACAGAAGCTTCTGAAATCGCATTATCATGCCCATCAAAACCTTGTAGGTGGATTTCTGCTACACCTTCAAAATTATCCCCCAAATTCATTTTAACCGGTATCAATAAATCACCGGTTAGCATAACGCTTCCATCAGGCTGCTCAAGCCCTCCAGATACTGAGGCCCCGTCAGGTAAGCTCGAGATAATGATATGATCAACAGCGTCATCATGAGCAATCTCAGCAGAGATCGGAACACTAATTTCGGCACCAGGTGCCGCTGTGATATCAGGGCTTTCCACTGCCGTTTGTTCTACACCCATGTTTTCAGAAACAGTAGCCTCGTCAGTAAGCTTATCACTTCCACCGACAGGTAGTTCAATATCATCAACATCAGTTTCAGTCACATCTTGATTTTCTATTGGTACATTAAAATGCAGTGGTTGAATGTCAATCCCCCCCTCATGAATCGTCGACACCTCTAAGTTTAATTCACCCGTAAATTCTGCATCAGGCCAAAAATGATGTGTGCCATCACCGTTATCAATGATGGTGCCATGCTCTTCAGCATAAGCCACCCCACTGATCAAATCTGCTGACATTAAGCCTAATTCTTTGGCTAATATCTCTTGACTCACTAACACAGAACCGTCATCACTTAATCTTAAAGGGTGAGACTCTGAAGGTGGCACTAAATTAACATTAAAATAGCTCTCTATACTTTGTGTCCCATCAGAAGCAACAAATGCGATATGGGCTTCCCCTATAAATCCTTCGGCTGGCGTAAAACGGTACTCACCATTGAGCAATTCTTCTAATAGCCCTTGACCCCATGACAAACTGACTGATTCTATATGCAATTCATCCCTATCAGATAACTGAGCTAACATATCAGCGTCAGTGAAAGAGAGCGTATTGCCTTCTTCCAGTTCGGTGGTGACTATCGCCTCTATTGCCGGTGCTTGGTTATCACCTCCTTCGCCTTTCACTGCAATCGAGCTTTGCGCATCATGTAATATGCCGTCTTGATCTACGACATACGCTAAATCCAATTCCCCCGTAAACCCTTCAGATGGTCTCACAAGCCACGTTCCATCGCCATTATTGACAATCTCACCCTGATCAGGTTTCGTAAAGCTCAACATATGCACATTATCGCCATCTTTAGCCTCAATAATGTCGGTCATTTCTAATAACTCAGCAGCTGTGAGTAATAAGGCTTCATCTACCTCAGTTTCAAAATCGCCCGACGGTACTAATGTCTCAGCAGTACTTATCGGTGCAGGCTCTGAAGCTTCATCACCATAATCAACTGTCGTGGCTGAGACCGTTAAAAAGAAGTTACCCGAAAAATTATCTGGGGGCGTTAATGCGAGATCGTCAACATTCCAATTTGTCACATTAAGCACTTGCCCCACTTCAGTAATGAAAATAGTATTCTCTCCATCTGACACTTCGAAGCCGACCGGGAAGCCAGTAATAATGAGATGACTTAACGTCTCAGAATCATCAACCATCATCATATTCAGGCCTAAATGTCCTGTACTATCTTCATTAAATACCAAAGGCCCTTCGTGATCGGTCGTGATAACGGCGCCATCTGCAACAGGACGAACATAAATAGGTACATCTAAGGTCGTTTCAAATTCACCATCACTGACGATAACTTGCAGATCGGAGGTTCCGGCAAAATTTGTGGCAGGACTAAAGGTCCAACTGCCATCGCCATTATCAATCAGCTCACCTCCATCTTCTCCTTCCGCGGTAATAATACGTGATACGATCAAATGTTCAGTATCAATATCATCAAATAGATTTAACAAGTCATCAGCATTAAAGCTAAAGTCACCATCTTCGTGGGTGGTAAGTTGCGCATTCCCTTCTGTAAAAGGCCTATCATTGACTGGGATAATATCGACATTCAATGAGCCCTCAACTGAATCGGTACCATCAAACACTTGGTAACCTAATTCAATAAGCCCATTAAAATCCGGAGGGGTTAATAAATGGAACATACCATCAGGTTGCTGCTGCAGTGTCGCATTATCAGGGTGCTTTATAATGAGGTTTTCTAAGGTAATATCGTCATTATCAATATCAGGTACTTGATCCGTTATGAATTTAGGATCAATTACCAATATTTGATCTTCATCTCCATTCAACGTTAACATTGGCGCATTTGGCGCATCATTCACGGCGGCAACATCGACATGCACAGTCGCAGTATCTTCCAGTCCATCTTCGTCAGCAACCGTATATTTAAAAGAGGCCATGCCGTTGAAATCGGGAGCTGGCGTAAAGAAAACCCCCTCGTCTGTCATTTTAACATCGCCATGATTGTCATTAATCATCTGCACTTGAGTAATGGTTAACTCATCGCTTTCCACATCAAAATCATTGCGTAACAACTCATCAAATGTAAACAATTGAGCACGATCTTCTCCCCCTCCAAAATAATCATCGTGAGCAATCACCACATCATTTTCTGGCGTCACCGTCACATTGACCGTGGCTGTATCAAAGCTGCCATTACCATCAGTAACCGTATATTCGAAACTGGCCGGACCATGATAATCAGCATCCGGTGTAAACACGATTTGGCCATTATCATCGATAATGACTTCACCGTGAGTATCATCGATTGATCGCACATCAACAATACTCAGTGCATCACCATCGGCGTCGAGATCATTACGCAATAAATCTTGTGGACTAAATGTAAACTCGGAATCTTCAAGTAAAGCAAATGGATTTATTTCAATATTATCATTTATATCAATTAATTGATCGGTAAGGTTTAAAGGGGTATCTGCATTGTCATAATTAAGCTCCAGATGCACAATATTGTGAGCTTCACTACCATCACCTTGTATTGTAATCATTTTCACTTCATCTGATGCCGTCCGGGATACCGTCATACTTTGTACGACATAAGTTCCATTCCCCCCTTCGGTCCCTAAAGTAAAATGATCGACGGGTCTATCTGTCGTAAACTGATACTCATCAAATTCCGTTCTTGATTCTCTGAAGTCGCCCTGAACATCAATGACCTTTCCATGAATATCATATGCCGTAATCACAACTTCAGTTGCATGCCCACTGTCTTTATCAAAATAGCCGCCTAATCCATCTAAAGCAAAAGTCACCTGATTAATATCTTCTGCTTCAATCTTTACTGTCAGCACTTCATTACCACTTAAACCATTAAATGTTGCATTTCCTACCCCCGACCCAATATGCCCTTCTCCATTCCAGACGGTTAAATCCCCGTCCGACACACTGGTAGTAATCTTTGCCCCATCACCAGTCTCAAAAACAGCTCTGTTGCCATCAACATTACCCCAATCACTGGTTTTAACTGTTCCAATAAAAGTACTGTTATCATCATTCCCATCAAAACTACCAATCTTGATATCTCTTGTTATTTCTCTGACTTCTTCAGTGTTAGTGATAAACTGCACTTGTGTATGAGCCGAATATTCTACTCCTACTTCCATTTCTTTCCATTCAACACCATCAAGATATTGCATGACCCCGTATTCCGATAATTCATCCAGCCGGATCATCGGCTCTTTAGGCGCTGATCCAAAATCATCCTTAGCGATCACAGGATCGTTTTCAGCAGTCACATTCACTGTCACGTTGGCCGTGTCGGTACTGCCCCGCTCATCGGCAGCCACATACTCAAATACCGCCTCACCAAAATAGTTGGCTTCGGGCACAAACACCACATTTCCATGATCATTGACGTACACCTCACCATGGGTATTGGGCCCAGGGATCACCTCGATGATATGCTGCTTATCGCCGTCCGCATCAAAATCGTTCGCCAATAACTCTTTGGCGGTAAACACCGTTCGAGAGTCTTCTTGCCTCTCAACCCGATCATCTTTTGCAATGACCGGATCATTGATGGGCGTCACATCTATTGTGAAAGTCTGTGGGGACGAACTTAATTCACCGTCAGAGACGGTATAAGTCAGGCTCACTTCACCATGAAAATCAGGCTCAGTCTGGTAACTTAATAGTCCTTCTTCAATATCAACACGGCTAATCGCTTGCCCTTCATTAATCGGTTCTTCAGATAAGAGCATCACCCCCTCATTAGGCAAATCAAGTACAGTGATACTCTCTAACCTATCAGCTACATTTTGATCGCTAAAAGGGAAATCCGCTAACGTAAAAATGTAACTGCCATCTTCATCAATAACCGTTTCTTTGGCTTCACTTTCTGGGGCATGTTCTCGAGCATCGACATGAACCTTTTGAATAACAGAGGCTTCATCATCATTTGACAACTCTGTGGCCGTAGCTTTGACCGTTACATTAAATTCTCCGCTGTAATCCTCGGGTAATTGAATACTAATCGTGTCACTAATCGCTGTCGTTGGTATGGCACTAGAGCCCGTTTCATCAACAAGAATTTCGCCCCCATAAATTTGTTGATTCACTTCTCCCATATCAATACTAAAAGTAAAATCATTAAAGTCTTTATCTCCACCATTAAGGAGATCTTCAAAACCAATAATAATTTCCCCGTCTTCATTCATTTCTGCTCGGGTATGTTTAATATCATCTGCATTTAACTGAATGTTATTCCCACCATGAAATACGGCATCTCCAAACTGGCCTTTAATCACGGTCTCATCACCCTTTGCATCAATGAAGATTAATTGAGGTGAAGCTGAACCCATAGTGGCTGGGCTACCATCATCATCTCTAAAAACAAATTCGCCTGGAACATAATCCAGATTTTCAATTGATCTTGCGCCATTAGGTATCGTAAAGAGATTAAAAGATTCACTTGCATTAATATCAAAAGTAAAGTTAGACTCACCTGGCATTAAATCGCCTCCACTGCCTTGAGCAGAGGCATTTCCATAAACCACTTCAACATCGTAAATATTGCCTTCTTCATCCACCTTATAATACCCAACTGAATTTTTAAAACCCGCACCTTCTCCTTCAAAAGTCACAGTGACTTGGGTATCTGCAAATGATTGCAGTCCATGGTCTTGTTCTTGTAGCAGAGAATCACCATCAAACCGTACCACGGACCCTTCTGGCACCCCGTCTAACGTCAGCGTTAATATTTCCGAAAGATCTTGGTCAACTAAAGCGGCGTCAATATTAAGTTCCAGAGCATTGTCAGGATCGATAACAATAACCGTATCACCAAGGTTATTACCCTCATTGTCAGTCACGGTCAGCTCGGGCGCATCGGCTACCGCTTCGACCTCTATATTCATCACTTGCTGCGTTTGAGCGTTTCCATCACTCACATCAAAAACGAGAGATAATTCACCACTAAAATGAGGATCGGGAACGATAGTAAAGCTACCATCCTCATTTTCAGTAACGTGTCCATTTTCACCAATCGTTAAATTTTCTGCTGTCAGTTTATCACCTTCAATGTCACTTGCATTGGCGAGTAACTGCGCTTGACTAACACGAAGATGACCATCTCCATCCATACTATATGCCAAAGGACCTGATATAATCGGCGTATCATTCACCGCGTCAACATAAATATCAATGGCTGCTGAAACCGTTTCGATTCCATCTGTGACCTCATAATGAAGATTTAAATCACCATTAAAATGCGTATTAGGCGAAAAACGATAATCATCCGTCCCTGGAATAGGTAATAACACACCATAAGGACCATCATATCTAACTGAAATAACGGATATATCATCACCATCAATATCATCACAATGGAGTAATAACGCCTCAGCAGTGATCAGTAGTGTGCCATCTTCTCGCATCGTAAATTGCAGATTTTCTACTGTTGGCCCATCATTGACATTATCAACTTGAACTTCAAACACTTTTGATGTGGTTTGGCTATCAAAATCATCTTCTAAACTGGGGGTCAAACCATCCTCATCGGTATCCAATACATCCACTTCAAATATTTCTGTTGTTGTTCGAGAGCTAACATCATCTTCGGCTGTATTTTGACCAATAGCGCCACCAGCACCTGAAGTCCCTGATGCTGCAGTTCCTGCAACACCCGGTGTCATATCATTCCCTTCAACACTCCCAGCTGACACACCAGCAGGATCTAATTTCCCCCCACCCACACTTTGCCCACCGACACTGGAGGAAGCACTTGCATTAGCCTCTTCGTCTTCTTCAATAGCGGCTTGACTATCAATAACATTAGACTGCGCATTTTCGTTGCTTTGAGCACCACTCCCCTCATCGGATATCTGCTCCGCATTGCTTCGGGTCGTAGGATCATCCTCACTGCCAGCGGCTGTGATCCCCTCATCCAATGTTTCATTCCTTGCATCGGCAAGATTAACCGAATCAACCGCTGTGGCTGCTGCACTGGATACAGTATTCTCCTGATTCTTCGCATCTGTTGAAGCAACACGACCATCTTCAGTGTCTATCTGAACTTTGGCTTTATTTAAATCATCTTTAGAGTCACTATCGGTCGCCATTATATCGCCTCCATGCAAATACTATTTTATGGTTTTAAGCAAAGACTAGGATGATATGAATTACAAGCTTAATGGGCATTAAACTGGATTATTTATCAGAAAGAAAAATATATATTCAGTAGCGAAAAGGTGTATCTGATAAATAATGTAGTTTGTGGCGTTAAATAACGCCCTCTTAAAAATCCTAAGAGATAGGTCAATAATGCAAGACTGAAGTCAGAATAGACATTCACACTCTTAATATAGCTCACTGTTAAATCTCAATTAAAACCTAAAAATCAATGTCACAAATAACAAGTTTTAACTTATTGGTCTACAGTATATAGAAGCAATAAGAATCAGAATGTCATTTTTTCATCCATAATTTTAAACCAAGGAAGCATTATGGAACATTATCAACAGTTTTTAGACACATTAGACAATGACACCGATATGGTTAACATCATCCTCAACATGTATAAAGAAGAGCATGGTGAGGATATTATAAAAATAAAATCATGCTATGAAAATAATAATTTAGATGAATTATTTCATCTAACTCATTCATTAAAAGGAGTAATCTCAAATTTTTTTGAGCAAGATATATGCGATTTACTCGAAAAAATCGAAAATACCTCAAAGTCAGGAGAAACTCCCCCTTCAGATATTATTGAATCCGCTTGTGATAAAATTGAAGATCTTAATAATCAAATTGATAAAATAATAATGAGTTGATCTAAGCTCTCAAGGTAGGTATCTGAGATGAGTGAAATAGAAAAACATATAAAAAAAGCGCTGACTCAATCAAACCACCTCAATGAAATGCCCGACCATATACGAATTCAAAGTGTAATGACAAGCACGCATAAATCATTACTCTTTGCATTTATAGCTATAATTATGCTCATAATTCTAGCTTCACAAGCAGAACTCGATATTATCGTGTCAGCAAGAGGAGAGTTACTTCTCGATTCAGACATAGAGAAAGTGCAACACCTAGAAGGAGGTATTTTAGAACAACTCATGGTTTCACAAGGTGATACCGTTTATGAGGGCCAAGCTATCGCTAAACTTAAATCGTTAGAAAGAAACTCCACACTCAATACCACCCTTCTTGAAATCATTGAGCTCGAATTAGCATTAATTACCTATCGTGCTTTATCCAATATGCTTCCTCCTGATTTTTCTCAATACAGTCAATATGCTGATGTTGTAAGAAACTATCAAAAAAAATGGCAGTCTGAGTTCAATAAAAACAATTCTAATCAAGGGTTAATCACTCATGATATAGACCACAAAGAAAAACTCCTCAACTCTATGCAGTCTCGAATTCGCAGTTCCCAAAAGCAACTCACACTCATAAGAAAACAACTTTCAATCAAGCAAACTTTACATGAAGAAGAAATGGCCTCCTATGTCGATGTACTCAACATGCAAGTGCAAGAGATGAATATGCTGAGAGAAATTGAAAACCTTGAAGAAGCGGCACTTAATGAGACATTTCAGCAAAAAAGATTAACGAAACAGTTAACGGATTTGATCTCTAACCGGAATGCTGAATATCAATCCAAAATAAATGAACATGCAAAACAGCTGCAAATAAAAAAAGCACAGAAACCTCAGCTGTCAGATAAAGTCGACAGACTCGTAGTTTACTCCCCTGTTGATGGCGTGATTGATAAAATTCATTTCAATTTTAAATCGGCAGTGATCCCTCCAGGAGAAAGTATTGCCGATATTGCTCCATTAAAAAACACCTTGCATGGCGAAGCCAAAATCCCAAGAAAAGATATGGGGTTTGTCGAAGTAGGACAAGAGGTTAAACTAAAGTTTGATACTTATAACTCGGCTAAATACGGTGGTTTGTCAGCTGTAATTTCATCCATTAGTCGTTCTTCATATGAAGAAAAAGAATCAGAGTTTTATCTCGCCAACATTACCATTAACCAATCCTACTTGGAGAGATCTGGTATAAAATATAATTTATCACCCTATATGGAATTTACTGCTGAAATAAAGACAGGTTCTAGAACCGTTCTTGACTATGCAGTAAAACCTATCATGTCCGCCATTGAAGATACCTTTGATGAAAGGTAACATATGAAAACATCTAATCATTTTATCTATACATCAATAGTATTGCTTGTTTCGAGTATTCTCCTTGTTATTACCTCTATTATATTATTTGAAAATAACACCAAAAACAATTTAACATTGTCCTTGTTACAAAAATCAAATGAGTTAATTTTAGATACAGAAAACTTATTACTAACGCTCACTGCATGCCAAGAAAATCCTTGTTTAAAAGACGACAGTCAGATAATGTCAATAAAGAAAAGACTCAATAATTTCAAATTAATGGCATCAAGAGACAAACAATCCATTAGCTTAGTAGGTGCAACTGAATACTCTAAACTCAATATTATATTAGACAAATATATAACTGTCCCTTCAAAAACAGATACAATAAGAAACTTAATACCCGTTCTTATTGAGATGCAAAAAAAACACAACAATATAATATCAAAAATGAAAATTGAAGTTAATTATAAAAATAAAAACAAAAGCATAATGATAATATTATTCATTATATTTATTTTATCATCATCCTTGTACTTTATGTTTTCAATTGAATTAAAAAACAAGAAACTAACCTATCGTATAAATGAAAAAATCAATGATTTAAAAAAGGTATTATCTATTATTGATGATTTGAATTCGAACTCATCAAAGTCAATTCTTAACGATTTAAACATCAGCCGACAAGAAAGAAAAATTTACTCAAAACTCAAAGAGTTACATTGCAAAGTAGAGAGTAGCAAACGTAATACCGATCTATCTCAGCAGCTCTACTCTATGATAGGTTATGAAATAAGGGGGATCACTAATATCATAAAAGGAGGCATACAATTACTGGTGCATGAACATGATGATAACTCAGTTGATCTAGCAAGAGATGTCACTATCGCAACGACAACACTATCAAACCTCGCAGAAAACTATAATGAACTATTCTCTCAAGGGATAAAAGAAAAGACGGAACACTATTCTTTCATTCATTTATTAACTGAAATAATTATCCATCTAAGTAATAAAAATAACAGTAAAATTTTCAACATAGAATGTGACATCAAGAATAACTTACCCAATGAACTGATTGGAAATCCAACAAAATTATTCTGGATTTTATTTTTACAATTATCCAATGCTATTAGTGCTCAAAACAATAATAATATTCTCATCCGAGTCGATAGCCAAACAGCATCGGATATTGCAGAATCGATGGTCATTATAGAACTCATTTTTTTAACGACCTTAAATGTGAATATCAAAAAAATAGATCATTTACATTGGGATAAAACACAAGTTAATGCCATGAAAAATGATGAATGGTCAATGTCAATTCTTGATAAAGTCAGCTCATTTAGTACCTGTTGGTATCAATCTGGAAAGCAACAAAAATTCGAAACAAAAATGAGTGTAACACCGATATCTTATAGTAAAAAAACACCTTTATTAAAAGGTAAATTTTTCCTGATCTGCGCAGACTCTGAGCTAAGAATTAATATCATGTCAAATATTTTTATATCACACGGAGCAAGAGTAAAAATTGCACGCTCCCCTAATGATATCTTTAAATCAATTTCGACACTAGCATTGTATGACGCCATTATCATTACTGATACTATTGAAGGGATCCAGCTTACTTCATTTTGTAAAACATTATATGGAAAAATATCAAAGGAAAAACAAACAAAACTGCTATTAACCGTCTCCTCTAATGAGGTCGCTAAAAATTCAGCCCCTTATGTCGATCATATATTTTACACCCCTATTATCCCCGATGATTTTATCCCGCAAGTCGTCAGTGCAATTGAAATAGAAGAAGAAAAAGAAGAAGTCAATCATCAATTCTTGATTGTTGAAGATGATCGTATACAACAGTTTATACTCAAAAAAATCCTACAACAATCCGAATATGATGCCGAAATAGTTAATGGTGGTTTAGAAGCCGTTAATGCAGTTAAGAGTAAACAAATCGATATCATTTTTATGGACTGCATTATGCCGGGCATGGGAGGAATACAAGCCACTAAACTCATTCGTCAATACGAAAAACAAAACAAAACAATCATACCATCAATCATTATTGGTGCCACTGCACTGACCAGTAAATCAGAACATAAGGTCTGTTTAGAAGCCGGAATGAACTATGTCATAAGTAAACCTTATAAAAGTGATGAGATATTGAAAACTATAAAAAAATATATTTATATCAATGACAAAAGGGTTTCATAAGATGAAAACAACGTTCATCATCACTGTATTCACTGTATTTTCAATCCCTATCGAAGCATCGAGTTTAATTGATATTGTTAATATTGCAATTGATAACAATTTGTCTCTAAAAAGTGCCAAAAAAGATTATGAAGCCAATCGATATGATATCGATATTCATCGTTCTAAATTTTTACCCAGTTTATCACTGAATGCTGATACCACTTGGAATGAAAATAAAGAATTTCAAACAACAGATCAACATATTACTAATGATTACAATTCTAATAGCTATAGTCTTTCATTAAGCCAAAATATTTTTAATCTTAATGATATTTACACGATAAAATCCACCCAAATTGATGTTGATATTAGTCACCTCCAAACAGTACAAACGGAACAAGAAGTGATCAAGCAAGCTGCAACAAAATACTTTGACTTTTTAAAAAACCGCTCACAAATTAAAGCAACAGAATCAGAGTTTTCCTCATCTAAGTCAAGGTTTAAGAAAATGCAAAGAAATATTCAATTAGGGAATACAGCAAAAAACGAAATCTATGAAGTCATTGCTCAAAAGGAAAACATACGAAACAAACTATTCACCTTAAAAAAAGAAAGACAAGTTATATTAAATGACCTAAATAACATACTACAAATCAATAAAACACCTACTTTCGACTTAAATAAACTGACCACATTCCCTCAAATTAAAGAACCTAAAAAAATTTTCCTAAAGAATGCCATGTACGAACTCAATACCAGCATTTTAATTTCAAAAAAACAATTAAATCAGAGTAAACAAAACATTAGAGAGACACAAGCAGAGTTTAGCCCTACACTAACAGGCGATGTTAGCTACCGTAAAGACAATAGCAACAATCCTTCCTCTAACAGTCCACCCGACTTTGGCATTAATGAGTCTATTGTATACTCTCTCAATTTCCACCTTCCTTTATCAACAGGTGGAAGCGACCTATATACCTATAGAAAAAATAAAATTGGATATGAGAAAACACACTTAGATCTCATAAAATCTGGAGAAGATAGCTTACAATCATTCAATAACTATATCGCTAACATAAATGACTTTTCTCGATCTTTAGACAGTTACAGCTTAATTATTAAAGCTAATTACGCATCCTATAATGGAATAAAAAAAGCACATAAGCTAGGAACAAGAACAATTACAGATTTACTTTCAGCAGAAAGTAAACTTTTTAATAGCATTAGGGATTATGAAAGTGCAAGATACAACTATATAATTGAAATTATTAACTTAAACAAAACTGTTGGCCTACTTAACACCCACTCAATTAAAAGTATTATGAATGATATGGTGCCGCTTACTGATGATTTATCTTCATCTCCTATTCCACTCCATTTAATTAAATAGATGAGGATACAATATGAGATCAGAGAAGTTCACTCGAAATATAAGCACTGCAGATAAGTTTTATTTATTCGTTTCGACAATAATAACCACGTTTCTAGGTTTAGCCCTTCCTTTTTCTATATTGATAATTTTCGATCGTATTTTGCCAAACCAGTCTAAGGACTCACTCTTTCTATTATCATTTATCATTATAATAGCTATTTATTTTGATTATTACCTTAAAAATAAAGAAGAGATGATTACATCTTTAGTCATGAAATACTTTGACAGCGACTTAACCAATAAGATTTTTAAAGATATTTGTTACTCTGATATTCACAAGTATAAAAAATATTCTCCTGGTGAATATTTAGAACGAATATCGATCATTCCAGAGTTAAAAAGTTTTTTTGGTGGAGAATCTGTAAAAGCTGTCATCAACACATTAACATGCATCATTACTATTCTTATCATTGGAGTCATTAATATTGGATCAGGTACCTTATTATTAATATCATCCTTAATTTTAATTATTTCTGCTATCACTATATCAACGAAAAAAGTTAAAGTACTTGAAAAACGATCAGACATAGAAGGAAGGACTAATTCTAAAATTATTGAAATTGTCTCAAGCCCTCTGGATATAAAAAGTAGAACCATGGAATACCGAATAGAAAGTCTCATGAATGTCATGATAAATGAAAGAGAAGATCAAAGTATTGCATTTGAAAAACTCGATTCTATGCTAGGGCTCATTCTATCCTTTATACAGCAGTTATCGATTGCCGCCGTCGTGGTGATCTTAGCGCTATCCGTTATCGCTCAGGAGATCAGCCAAGGGGTAATGGCAGCAGTCATTCTATTAACCAATCGCTATTTTTCTCCCTATCAACAGGTCATCCGAACACTGAGTCGATGGAAAGTAAATAAACTCAATATTGCTAGAATAAGCGCTCTTTTTTATCTCACTAATGAAAAATCAATCAATATAAAAGAGTTTAGTGTCAATAACGTTTTACTCTCTTTAAATAATGACAAAATACTTTCCTTAACAAAAGGGAATTTATATATCCTACATGGTTCAGCAGACTCCGGTAAGTCGTATTTAACTCAATGTTTAACAATGGAAATAATCGATAGTGACATAAAAATAACCATTGATGACAAATTATTGTCTTCCCTCGATTACAATACTTGGAAAGATAAATCGATTAAAATCGATAATAAAAGTGCCCTCATAGAAGGAAGCATCATTGATAACCTAACTTGCTTTAGGCATCACTTAAATGACGCCGCATTCGCCCTGTGTGAAAACTTATTGATAAAAAGTGAGATAGATGCATTAAAAAATGGTTTCTACACACTCATATCAGGAAACCAACAACATCCATTCTCTCGAAAAGTGAATTACTCACTTTTAATCATCAGAGCATTACTCAGTAACAAATCTATCATTATACTGGATGATATTGATACGATCCATGATATGGTATTTGAGAAAATGTTGTCCTCAACCATATTATCTAAAAAAAGCAATCTTATTTTTATCATTATTTCCAACAAATTTAGTTATCGTGATCCATCCACGCAGTACATTCATATTATAAAAGGATATTAATATGAGTATTCTTATCGACTTTGGAAATATAGGACAGCGTCTAAACGATTTTGAAAGTCCAAAAATGCATGCTCGGTATAGCCAATCACCATTGATAAAAGGTATTGCCTATAGTTTAATTACTTTACAATGGGAAGGGACTCCAGATATTTTATCTGATGCCTTTATTCCAACCCATAATGACATCGATTCGTTTAAAGAAACACTCATACGTTTAGGGTATCAATGCAACATCATAAACCTAAAACATATGAAAGAATTAAATAACATTCCTTTCCCTGCCTTTATTGCCTTTCAGAATGTTTCAGGGATCCTCGTAAATATTGAAAATGAAACCGCATATTTATTTGATTATATTAATAATACCTTAATAGAACATTCACTTGATGCTATTCCTTGCACTGCATGTGTTATTTCTGAGTACTCAAAAATTTTCAGAGAACCATCACCTGAATCACAGGATAAATCAAATTGGATAAAGTATGCCTTTCATCGGTACAATAATGAATTTAAGAGTCTAATTTTACTAAGTTTTATTGTTAATATATTAGGTGCTCTCCAACCCTTCTTTATCATGAGTGTCTATAGCTTCGCTCTCACTTCTGATTCAGTCAGCACCCTATATTGGTTAGGGAGTTTTGCTATCTCACTTGCTATCGCGGAATTCTTTTTCAAACGAATGCGGATGAATATATTAACAACATCAGGTAAAGATCTTGCACTTCACATCTCTAAAAATGTCATCGGAAAATTACTTTGGCTTCCCTATCCAATGACATCCTCAGCAGGGGTTTCCAGCCAATTAGCCCGTTTAAGGGATATTGATCAATTTAGAAAACTCGTCACAGCAGAGTCGACGCTTAGCTACTTTGATATGCCATTCGTTATTGTCTTCATTCTCGCTATTACCCTTTTATCCGGAGCCGCTGCATTGACGGTATTAATAGGCATCGTGATAATGTTGTTCTTTTGCATTTATGCACGTTATTTATACGTTCATGCAACCTCTAAAAGTTCACGTGCTAATACCATGGTATCTTATCAATGGAATGAGCTATTAAGGGGAGTGGGCAGTATGCAAGGGCTCCCTTTATTACGGATCACTCAGTCTCGTTTCTCTGCTGCACATTCCCAAAGTTTAGAAGATGGAGAAAATGTTTCTGTCACTAACAGCAAAGTACAAGGAATGGGTCAAGCATTAATACAAACAATTGGGACAGCCAGTATTGTCACAGCGGTCTTAGGCGTTATGGATGGCACATCTGACGTAGGTGCAATGCTCGCTATCGTTATTCTGGTATGGAAGGCCCTTAGCCCGATCATGGGCATTTATAACTCCATCGTTAAATTTAAATCCATTCAATCATCAGCAAAACAAATCAATGCACTCATGTCATTAAATGATGATCAAACTTCACTTGAAAAAAGTCCGCCTATCCGCACATTTAATGGCGAAATTACTGTCAGTGGACTGACTCATCGTCATTTACACGCTGCAACAGGTCTGACGAACCTTGGCTTTACATTTACGATGGGTGATAAAATCTCCATTGTCGGTCCCTCTGGATCCGGAAAAACAACCTTATTGTCTATTCTCTCAGGCTTAGAAGATAAATACCAAGGCGTTGTTTATATGGATGGGTATAACATAAAACAGTTCAATAATTATCGCTATAGAAAAGCCATTAATTACATTCCTTTTGAACTCAGGCTTTTTGAAGGAAGCTTAGCTTCTAATTTCATTTTACATAATGGCATGATCACCCGCGAACAAATGCAAGACATTATCAATTCTCTCGACTTAAATACTTATCTTCCTCAAGGTCTTGACACTATACTTGATAACGAATTTATTCAACAACTATCCAGTAGTAAGCAACAGTCTATTAGATTAGCCTTAGGTGTAGGCGCATGTGATGCACAAATTATTATCATCGATGAGCCTTTTTGTGGCGTAGAGGAAGAGCATATTACCTACATGAATAAATTGCTATCAGATAAACTCGCTCACTCTACCGTCATTTATACCACCAATAGCCGACACTTTATCGCTGCATCGAGCAATTGTTTATTACTCGACACCGACGGAAGCCAAAAATATTTTGGCTTCCCCGATAAGGTCATACAGAGTATGAATACCTAATATTGCTTTCTTTTACAAAAATCACAGCCTGCATTGGCTAAATACATCTTGTTTTTGATGATATTCTTGCGTTTTAACATTAAAAATACCGAGTAAGCTATCAAATAAATTATCATGAGAAAAAGTCCCTTTTTGCGATAACGCTTGTAGGCATGTCTTATCGAGCCTATTTTTCTGATAAAATGCATCCGAAAACCATGATAAAAATGGGATGTGAATTTGCTCTGTGGGCGCAATACTATAAGGTGCACCATGTAAATACAGCCCTTTTTCACCTAAAGATTCACCATGATCAGACATGTAAATCATCCCAGTATCGAATGATTGATTATATATTTTAAGTTTCTGTATTACTTTAGAAATTATATAATCTGTATACAGTATTGTATTATCATAAGTATTCACTAATTCTTGTTGATTACAGTTTTGAATATCACTCCTTTGACAATCAGGAAGGAACTGTCGAAACGCCTTTGGATACCGTAAGTAATAAGTCGGCCCGTGTGAACCCATCAAATGTAATACTATTAGGGTATTTTTCTTTTTCGC
This sequence comes from Shewanella surugensis, assembly GCF_023284005.1. GTDB lineage: Bacteria > Pseudomonadota > Gammaproteobacteria > Enterobacterales > Shewanellaceae > Shewanella > Shewanella surugensis. The sequence continues at coordinate 26,348 of NZ_JAKIKS010000020.1, read as the reverse complement.
TTTTGCTAAAGCGATATCTAACTGTGTTAACAAGGCTTCATCAAAACAAGATTGAGTGGTACATTCTTTGGGGGAATTCTCTTTTGTGATCATCATGTGATTTACTTTGTTGCATACCCCTTTACAACCACTATCATTATCAAACCATTGCACATCAATACTGACATAAGTGAGTACATCAAGAATAGTATCCTGACTTTGTGCTTTTCTTAATTGATAATCAGAACGATCAAAATGTGAAAACATGCAAGGGACCGATACGGCTGTCGCGGTACCACAAGACGTCATATTTTGAAACGTGATTAAGCCCATCTCTTTTGTATATGCATTCGTTGGCCTATCATATCCATAATATTCATAATTTTTTGCTCTCGCCGTCTCCCCTAGCACCATCACAATTAAATTAGGCTTTTTACCTTGATGGGGACTCACCACAGCATCAGTCCCTAACGCTTGATAAGGAATTGGCTGAGTAAAATAATGTTCATTCACATATTTTATGGTCGAGCCTACGACATAGGTTGGAATAATTAACCGTTTTAAGAGATCATTATTACGGCCAAATGCGGCATAATTTTGATAAAACACGGCAACAATAGCCACTATCCCTAACAAAAAAAAGAAAAGGCAGCCCAGTTTTATCAACATTTCTTTAAAAAAAGACTGATAAACAATATTAACTTTATAAATCAAAAAACAAGGGATTCCACCCGTCAGAAAAAAATAAACAATAGAACTCGTATTAAAATAAGTTGATGCTTCCGATTGCGTTGTTTCAACAATATTCTGGATCATATTCGTATCAAAAATAATCCCATACTTAACACTGGAGTAAAAAACCAAAGATGAGATAATGGTCAATAATATGAAAAAAGGCTTCGTAATATACTTTATCGTGAACAGAGAAAACAACACATTAAGTAACATTAATAATAACAACGGAATAGATAAAACAAATAACCAGTTAACATCACCTTGATTATCAATACCTGTTTTTACCGCTTCAAAAAAAGGAATATTGAAAATAACGAGATAATAAAATGAAAGTAATAATACAAACTTATTTGATGAGATTGATCTAACATTATCAAACAAAATTAACCACCAATGCAACAAAGTGTAATATAAAGCTGTACATCGATATTAATCAATATACAAATGAATAAAGTCTTAGTGATACTATAAAAGCATTCATTTACTTTACTTTACTTTACTTTATATGCCTATATTAAATTGATGATCAATTTTCAATTCACCTTTACGTTTACACTTTTAAATACAACTAAGAAACAAACAATAAAATAAAAAATAAAAAGCTCACACGATACACTCGACTTGTTTGCATTTGTTAATCTCAATACTAATGTGTGACAGTTTATCAAATCTTGCCAGTTGAGTTTTAAAGTACTCGACCTCTTTCGGTTCATGAGAAACGATAGAAATAATCGCTGCATAATGATCGGCCGTAATCGCCCAAATATGAATATCACTCACTTGATGATCGACAACATCTTCAATTAGCGCGACAATTTGCGCTTGATAGCGCTTATCTATATTCGCATCTAACAAAATAGGACTCGTTTGCCGTAGTAAGCCCCATGCCCACCGGCTGATAATCAAACTACCTACCACCCCCATAACAGGGTCGAGCCAGTTTAACCCAAAAAACTTGCCCATTAACAAAGCGCCAATAGCCAGTAATGATGTCAAGGCATCCGCCAGTACATGAAAATAAGCCGCTCTGAGATTATGATCATGCCTGTGTGCTCCTTGTTGCTCTTGAGTATCCTGACGATGTCGATGATTGTGCGTGTCATGCCGCTCTTGATCCGTATGATGATGGCTGTGACCATGATCATGACTATGGTGATCTTTTAATAAAAAGACACTTAATACATTAACGCTTAAACCGATAAAGGCCACTAAAATAGCTTGATCAAATTGAATAGATCCAGGATTGAGGAGCCTAAAAGCTGACTCAAATAACATAATAAGTGCCACAAAACCTAACGCTATAGCACTCGTGAAGCCTCCCTATACACTCACCTTCCCCGTACCAAAAGAAAAATTTGGGCTATCGGCATGCTTTCTTGCGTATCAATAAGCAAATAAAGCGATCATAAAAGCAGCTGCATGCGTTCCCATATGCCAGCCATCGGCTAATAGCGCCATCGACCCATAAAATGTCCCCGCAATAATCTCAGCAAACATTGTCACAACCGTTAAATACAATACATAACGGGTATTTCGCTCCCCTGAGCGATGGGTATTCATATACTGGTGTTTATGCTGCCACGGTGCTAGCGAATGTTGCTTTATCGTCATAGAGATAGAACCTTAATAAAATAACCTTACTGACATCACCTCTTTCCACTCATCATCGTATGCAAAACTTTTATTGTTTTGACCATACTCTTAATCAAGAATAGCGATACCTTACAAAAATGTTATCATTTTTTGACATGCGTACATTTGAATAATCTAAGGATGATCAGTAAAAAATAAAAATAGATTAATAGGGAGAATATATTGCCAGTTTTAGGCCGAAACAACACAGATAACACTGAAAATAATTCAAAAATAGCTATACACACTAAAAATTAAGCACAAAAAAAAACAGCATTGATAACAACACAGTGATTTTATTAATTATTTTTAATTTTAATAACGGCCAGCTTAATGTAACCTCCTTGTTACTTCAAAGCATATAACGTATCTTAATGGTTGCTAAGTTCATTCTCAATTAACACGATTTGATTAGTGTTGAGGTATAAAAATATAAACGTAATATAGCTTCTCTTTTATCACCTAAAATAATCACATTGATACAAAATAAGGCACAAACAGCCTTTGGAGTCATAATGAAAACAATAAAAAACCCTTATTCCCCCTTATTACTCAGCCACTTTTTCAGTTTAACATTCGCCTCTTTCGCACTGTTTTCCGTACCCGCAGCCCATGCTGAAAATAACGAGGTTATCGGACACAGCTATACCAGCGAAAACTACCAAATTGAAGAAGCCAGTAAAATGTTTCCCGCCCCCACTAAAGGCATGGTTCAACACTTAATTTATTTACCTAAAAAACAAAATGAATCGAACTATAAAATTGAATTTGAAATCGGCCAAACAAAAACCATAGACTGCAATAAACACAGTCTCACCGGAAAAATTAAGCAGCATTCAGTCAAAGGCTGGGGGTACAATTATTATCAAGTCGATACGCTGTCTCCGGGGCCAAGCACGATGAAAGCCTGTATGAAATTTGACAAACGTGAAGCCTTTGTTCGTCTTCCCAGTGATCTTATGCTGCGTTATAACAGTCAAATCCCCTTTGTTTTTTACTTACCTGAAAGAGCACAATTACATTATCGAGTTTGGGCAGCACAAAGTCCCTTTCAAACAACCGACTAATTATATAAAAACATAACAAAAAAAGGGAAGCATTATGCTTCCCTTTTTCTTCAACAACTTAATAAAAAATCACAAAAATTAAAGGCCCATCAGTGCTTCTTTACACAACTCAGTGATCTTATCCCAATCACCCGCAGCTATTGCATCAGTCGGCGCAATCCAGCTACCACCAATGCAATCAACATTGGGTAATGCTAAATATTTTTTATAGCTCTCAGGTGAAATGCCACCCGTTGGACAAAAACGAATATTAGCCAATGGTCCAGAGAATGCTTTCAATGCATTAACGCCACCAGAGGCTTCAGCAGGAAAAAATTTAAAATGGGTATACCCTAATTCCATTCCCGTCATGACCTCAGAAATACTCGCCACCCCCGGAATTAAAGGCACCGTCCCCAACATCGCCGCTTTTAATAACTCAGGCGTAGCGCCCGGAGTTATGATAAATTGAGCACCCGCTTCAACCGCTTGATTTAACTGTTCCTCGTTGAGTACCGTACCTGCTCCCACAAAAGCTTCTGGCACTTCTTTAGCAATCTTGGCAATGGCTTCAAGCGCACAAGGGGTGCGTAAAGTCACTTCAAGCACCTTAATACCACCAGCAACTAACGCCTTCGCTAAAGGAACAGCATCTTCAATCTTATTGATCACCATCACAGGAACAATAGGACTGCATTTAAAAATATCTTGTGACTGTATAGACCAATTATTCTCAAGCATGGGGTTATTCTTCCTAATCTTAATAGTTTTCATCAATAGCTTGGGTACAACGCGCACCCGTCTCCGGACTGCTCAAATTCGATCGTAATGCACCGAATAACTCACGACCCATACCATAACTTGAAGGTTGTAAGTTAACAGGCTCTGCCACCCGAGTATTGAGTTCAGCCTCATCGACCAGTAAGCTCAACTCGCCAGACAATGCATCTAAGCGGATGATATCGCCTTGCTGTACTTTTGCAATTAACCCTCCATCTAACGCTTCTGGAGTGAGATGAATGGCCGCAGGCACTTTACCTGAAGCGCCAGACATACGACCATCGGTGAGTAGCGCAACCTTAAAGCCTTTATCTTGCAAGCTGCCCAATATTGGCGTTAACTTATGCAGCTCAGGCATGCCTACCGCTTTGGGTCCTTGTCCTCTGACTACCACAACGCAATCTTTATTTAATTCACCGGCTTTAAACAAAGCATTCAGCTTATTTTGATCATCAATCACCACAGCAGGTGCTTCAACTACGCGATTGGCTTCTGGAACCGCTGAAACTTTAATCACCGCGCGGCCGAGGTTCCCTTTCATGAGCTTCAAGCCACCATTAACTTGAAAAGGCTCACTGATACTGGTTAAGACCTCTTTATCAATACTTTCAGTCGGTCCGTCGACCCAACGTAATTCGCCTTCTATGAGTTTAGGTTCTTGGGTATATCGCTTAAGCCCAGGACCTGCTACCGTTTGCACATCTTCATGCAATAAGCCACCATCGAGTAACTCTTTAATGAGCAACGCCATGCCACCAGCAGCATGAAAGTGATTAATATCAGCGTGTCCATTAGGATACACTCGCGCCAATAATGGCACTGAATCGGATAACTCCGAAAAATCATCCCAATTAATAATAATGCCTGCCGCACGTGCAATGGCAACAATATGCATGGTCAGATTCGTAGAGCCACCTGTCGCCAGCAATGCCACAATGCCGTTGACGATGGATTTTTCAGACACAATATGGCCAATAGGCGTATATTGCGTCCCCATTTCATTGAGACGGCAAACTTGCTTAGCTGCCGTTTGACTTAATGCAAGTCGAAGTGGATCGTCCGGATTAACAAAAGAAGAACCAGGGAGTTGTAAACCCATCACTTCTAACATCAGCTGGTTACTATTCGCCGTGCCATAGAAAGTACAAGTACCTGCACTGTGATAAGACGCCGATTCGGCTTCTAACAGCGTAGCGCGATCCACTTGACCTTGAGCAAATTGCTGCCTAATACGCGCCTTTTCTTTATTCGGTATCCCCGACTTCATCGGACCCGCAGGCACAAATAACATCGGTAAATGCCCAAAACTCAATGCACCAATCATTAACCCAGGTACAATCTTGTCACAGATCCCCAGTAATAATGCGCCATCAAACATGTTATGTGACAAAGCCACAGCGGTCGCCATCGCAATCACTTCACGGCTCAATAGACTGAGCTCCATACCCGGCTGACCTTGTGTCACACCATCACACATGGCAGGTACACCCCCAGCGACTTGAGCAACACTGCCGATTTCCTGGCAGGCCTTTTTCAATAACGTCGGGTAATCTTCATAAGGCTGATGGGCAGATAACATGTCGTTAAATGCGGTCACAATACCAATATTAGCCTTGTTTAAATGCTTAATAGATGATTTATCATCAGGATTACAAGCAGCAAAACCATGAGCTAAATTGCCACAGCTAAGCGCGCTACGGTGTACACCTTTGGTCTTTGCATCTTCTAATGCTAATAAATACTTCGCTCTGGAGACTTCACTACGCTTAATAATACGCTGAGTCACAACTTCTATAACGGCTTGCATAATAACTCCTTAAGCACTCCAATAAACATCAACAGGGGTTCTATGCTGATCCAATACGGCACGGATCGGCATTTCATCGACGGCTTTACTTGTCAGTGCTTGGCGATAAACAGATAATTTGTCTTCACCCACTATGTGTAGATAAATTTGACGACTCGCTAAAATAGCGGATTTAGACAAGGATAACCTGGCATTGGGTGCAGTGGTGGGATTCACTGCAACGCAAAGATCGTCAGTGGTCAACGTTTGGGTTAACTCTGCAGAGCAAGGAAACCAAGAACAGGTATGACCATCATTACCCATGCCTAAAATGACCACATCAAATGGACGCGAAAAATGAGCAAGCTGCTCAGCAGCCATCGCGGTCCCCTGCTCTGGGGTAGAGAACATATTCTTCAACCCTTGAAACTTCGCACTGGCGGCTTTATTGATAAGCAAATGTCGCTTAACTGATTTTTCATTAGAATCAGCATGCTCATTCTCTACCCAACGTTCATCAGCGAGTGTGATATGTACTTTATTCCAATCAATGCCCCGTTGACTTAATGTCTCGAATAAGGCTAAAGGCGTCGAACCGCCGGAGACCACAAGGCTGGCCTGCCCTCTTGCGTCAACGGCTTCTTGCAACTGATCGCCAATACGTTCAGCTAATTGCCGCTCTAAAGTCGCTTTATTGTCGAAGGCTTTAAACACTGTTTCTTTAATCATATTAATCTTATCTCTATTCATCCCAAGAACGACCATCTTTTGCAATTAAGGCAACCGATGCGACAGGCCCCCATGTGCCAGCTGGATAAGATTTAGGCTTCTCACTACTGCTTTCCCAAGCATTGATTATACCATCAACCCAACTCCAGGCTTGCTCGACTTCATCACGACGAACAAACAATGACTGATTACCTAACATGGCCTCTAACAAAAGACGTTCATAAGCATCAGCAATCCGTTCTGTTTTAAACGTATCTGAAAAACTTAAATCTAACTTCGCTGTTTGTAAGCGTTGTTTTTGCTCAAGCCCTGGCACTTTATTCATCATCTGAATTTCGACCCCTTCATGAGGCTGCAGGCGAATGGTCAATTTATTAGGCGGTAAGTTACGGTAATTTGAACGGTATAAATTATGCGGCGGATTTTTAAAATAAACGACAATTTCCGAACTCTTAAACGGCATACGCTTACCACTTCTAAGGTAAAACGGCACGCCAGCCCAACGCCAATTATCGATATCCACCCTTAGGGCAACAAAGGTTTCAGTGTTGGAATTCACATTCGCGCCTTCTTCTTCTAAATAACCCGGCGCAGGGGATCCTTTTAAAAATCCTGATGAATACTGTCCACGAACCGTATTTTCAAAAATGTTATCTTCATTAATGGGACGTAATGATTTAAGCACTTTCACTTTTTCATCACGAATACTGTCAGCATCCAAATTAACGGGAGGATCCATTGCGACTAACGTCAACACTTGCAACAGGTGATTTTGGATCATATCGCGCATTTGACCCGCTTTATCAAAATAGCCCCAGCGTCCTTCAATACCCACTTCTTCAGCGACAGATATCTGCACATGGTCAATGGTACGATTATCCCACTTAGACGCAAATAAAGAATTCGCAAAACGCAGTGCAATTAAATTTTGTACGGTTTCTTTACCTAAATAATGATCGATTCGATAAATCTGTTCTTCACTAAAGAAGGCGGAGACTTGATCATTAATGACTTTCGAAGAAGCAAGATCGGAACCAATCGGCTTTTCAAGCACGACACGGGTGTCAGGGAAAATAAGTTCCTGTTCATTTAAACAACGACAAATATCGCCAAAAATCGCCGGGGGAGTCGCAAAATAACACACAGTCGCACGCTTTTTTGGTTCAAGCACTGTATGAAAGGCTTTATAGCCTTTAGACTCCGTAAAATTGGTTCCGATATAATAGCAACGTTCCATAAAGCGATTTAAGGTCTCAGGACACAACTCTTCTTTAATAAAAGTGCTTAATGCCGTTTTAACCAATACACGATATTCTTCTAAGGTGAAACTATCTTTTGCAACGCCAAGAATTTTAGTGTCTTCATTGAGCAATCCGGCTTTATCTAATTGATATAAAGAAGGCAGCAATTTTCGTTTCGCTAAATCCCCTTTAGTGCCAAAAAGAACAAAATCACAGGCTTTGGCTTCTGTTGTTATACCCATCGAGACGTCATCTCCTATCATTACAGGTGTCTCATCTAAAAAAGACGAGAATTCACACATTTGTTGTAATATAACAACAGAATTCAATAATTGCATCTAAATTTTGTAAATTATCCTACTTAAACTCACTAGTCAGATGTCTATAAGATCTGCTATGCTTTCGTGATAAAATTACTATATTTACTAAATATTTTTATACTTCCACTAGTATAATTTATTGTTGAATTCTACGCTGTGTTATCGAACAAAAAATAACCTTCATAGAAAGTATAAATATAACTACATTCCTTCTGAGTGGACATATACATATGAATACCCTAGAAAAGGTACAAAAAAGTCTGACGCAGTTTAGTAAATCTGAGCGTAAAGTGGCTGAAGTGATTCTCGCTTCCCCACAAACAGCCATCCACTCAAGTATTGCGACACTCGCTAAAATGGCTGATGTGAGTGAACCGACAGTGAACCGATTTTGTCGTCGTTTAGATACCAAAGGCTTTCCTGATTTCAAACTACACTTGGCTCAGAGCCTAGCCAATGGGACACCGTATGTGAGTCGACATGTTGAAGAAGATGACAGTCCAGACTCTTACACAACCAAAATATTCGAATCTTCAATGGCCTCTCTTGATACCGCCAGGCAAAGTCTCGACACTGCTGCCATCAATAAAGCCGTCGATATTCTCACTCAAGCAAAGAAGATTTCTTTTTTTGGATTAGGCGCATCGGCCTCCGTGGCCCATGACGCACAGAATAAATTCTTTCGTTTTAATGTCCCTGTCATTTGCTTTGATGATGTCCTTATGCAGCGCATGAGCTGTATCAACAGTAATGATGGTGATGTTGTAGTATTGATTTCTCACACGGGACGAACTAAATCACTGATTGATATAGCAAAATTAGCTAGAGAAAATGGCGCTGCCGTGATTGGGATCACCGCTCGACACTCCCCTTTATCCAATGTGTGTACGTTACCTGTTACCATGGAAGTCCCAGAAGATACCGATATGTATTTACCCATGGCGTCTAGGCTCGCACAACTCGTCATTATCGATGTGTTAGCCACTGGCTTTACCTTACGTCGTGGCCCCCGCTTCCGCGAAAATTTAAAACGTGTTAAAGAAGCCTTAAAAGAATCTCGCATTGATAAAGATCCCATTCTGTAACTGACTTTCGTTATTTATCTAAGCCGTTTTGTTCCTTTAAAACGGCTTTAATGAAACAAATCACCTAATTTAATACGAAACACACCATCCTATTGCCATCAAAATCTCGTAATTTTCCTACAAAATACGAAAATGTCTGGTATTATAGCCTAGTAATATAGTCCCCCAAATTTAAACCTTAACGGAGTATGATATGTTCCGCAGAACCAAAATTGTCACCACATTAGGTCCAGCAACTGATCGTGATGATAACTTACGTCGCATCATTGCAGCAGGTGCTAATGTTGTTCGTCTTAACTTTTCTCATGGCTCAGCCGAAGATCACTTAAAACGTGCCGCCGATACTAGAGCAATTGCAAAAGAGTTAGGCGTTCATGTGGCAATATTAGGCGATTTACAAGGGCCTAAAATTAGAGTTTCAACCTTTAAAGACAATAAAAAAGTGCAGTTGAACCTTGGGCAAACTTATATTCTTGATGCTGATTTAGGCAAAGGCGAAGGTAATGAGCAACACGTTGGGATAGACTATAAAGCCTTACCTCAAGATGTCACTATTGGTGATATTTTAATGCTCGATGATGGCCGAGTCCAACTCAAAGTTGAACGCGTCGAAAGCAATAAAGTCCATACCCGTGTCACGGTTGCGGGACCTTTATCAAATAATAAAGGTATTAACAAACAAGGTGGCGGACTCTCAGCTGAAGCCCTCACTGAAAAAGATAAACGCGATATCATTACAGCTGCTGCGATTAATGTTGATTATCTTGCGGTGTCTTTCCCACGTAGTGGTGCCGATCTTGACTATGCTCGCTCACTCGCCGTAAAGGCAGGAAGCCAAGCGTTAATCGTCTCAAAAGTGGAACGTGCAGAAGCCGTTGCAACAGATGAAGCGATGGATGATGTCATTAGAGCCTCAGATGCGGTAATGGTCGCTCGTGGTGATTTAGGTGTCGAAATTGGCGATCCGGCCCTCGTTGCAGTACAAAAAAGATTAATCAGTCGTTCACGCCAACTTAATAAGCCTGTGATCACCGCAACGCAAATGATGGAGTCCATGATAAATAGCCCGATGCCAACCCGTGCTGAAGTCATGGATGTCGCCAATGCAGTCCTTGATGGAACGGATGCGGTCATGTTATCGGCTGAAACAGCTGCGGGTGACTTCCCAGAAGAAACCGTTAAAGCGATGGCTGAGGTCTGTATTGGTGCAGAGTCACACCCTAGTGTACAAGTCTCTAAACACAGAATCGATCAGCAATTTAGCACAGTAGAAGAAACAATTGCATTATCGACAATGTACGCGGCTAATCACCTTGATAGTGTCAAAGCCATCGTTGCACTCACTGAATCAGGGGCAACCCCACAGTTGATGTCAAGGATCAGTTCTTCATTGCCCATTTTCTCCTTGTCACGTCATCACAGTACCTTAGCGAAAATGGCACTGTTCCGTGGTGTACAACCTGTTTACTTTGATTCGACTCAGTACTCAGCAGAAAGCTTGCCTCAGGCAGCCTTAGCAGCATTATCTGCAGCGGGTTATTTGAAAAGCGGCGATATGGTATTAATGACCAAAGGTGATGCAATGGAAACCATTGGCGGCACGAATACCTGTAAAATTCTTATTGTGGCTTAACGCTGCATAAACAATATAAAAAATGGGACGCTATTGCGTCCCATTTTTTATGGATCAATCATCGCTTCAGTTATAACGACTCAAACTCATCAACGGCAATGGCAGCCTGCCTTAACTTATCGGCTTCCACTAATTTTTGATGCTCTTCAATCGACAGTACATTAGCTGTTAATGCGGCTTTAAATAGCGTAAACGGCGAAAGTTTAGGCGGTAACACACCATCACGTTGAGCTTGTTTTAATTTCTTATACAAACCTCTACAAGCATATTTCGCTAAGAATGCTTGCTCCACCTCTGCAATCCCGCCCGTATCACCTTCAAAGTCAGGACATAAGAAAGTAAGTCGATCTCTCGCTGGCCCAGGTTTACTCATGCTTTGCGCTAAATCGATAGACAATTTATCACTCGGTGCATTAAAACGATTACCTAATGGGAAAATAACCCCTCTTAATAATAATGCCACGGCTCTATTTGGAAAATTACACATCGCGTCATCGAGTGCTTTGGCCGCAAGATGTAAACGTGTCGCCATCACATGTCTGACCGCCGGTAAATCATCAAATTGACGACCATTATCTTCAAACATCTTCAATGTCGCCGATCCCAAATAAAGTTGGCTTAGCACATCTCCCATTCGAGCAGAGAGCATCTCTTTACGCTTTAAGTCGCCTCCCATCACTAACATGGATAAATCAGTCATAAAGGCAAGCGCCGATGATAGACGCGTCATATCTTTATAGTATTGCTTAGTCTCGCCACTGACGGGTGATTGGGCCAAACGACTGCCCGTTAACGCATTGGTAAAGGCACTCAAGGCATTGCGAACAGCATACCCCATATGGCCTAGCAATAAAGAATCAAAACGAGCGAGACCATCTTTCTCATCACTCATCGCCGCCGCTTCCATTTCAGGCAGTACATAAGGATGGCAACGCGTCGCGCCTTGGCCGAAAATCATCAAACTGCGCGTTAAGATATTCGCCCCTTCGACGGTAATCGAAATAGGCAAGCCCATATACCCTTGACCAAGATAATTTTTAGGCCCTAATTGAATCCCTTTTCCTGATTGAATATCCATCGCATCATCTATGACTTGGCGACCCAGTTCTGTCATATGATATTTTGCAATCGCGGTCACAACAGACGGTTTTACTTTCAAATCAATACCGGTAGTAGTTAAACGGCGCGCAGCTTCTAACTGATAAGTATTGGCAATGATGCGTGCTAGGGCTTCTTGAACCCCTTCAAATTGGCTGATCGGTAATCCAAATTGTTGACGAACATAACTATAAGCCGTCGTCGTTTTCGTCGCCATATGACCAGAAGCAGCCGATAAGGCCGGCAATGATATCCCCCGCCCTGCTGATAAACACTCAACCAACATCCGCCAACCTCGACCAGCATACAAAGGACCACCAATAATCCAATCCAATGGAATAAACACATCCTCACCAAAGGTTGTGCCATTCATAAAGGCCATATTCAATGGATTATGACGACGACCAATCTGCACTCCCGGATGATCCGTTGGAATAAGTGCACAGGTGATCCCTATATTTTCAACATCCCCAAGGAGTCCATCAGGATCGCACATCTGAAAAGCTAAACCTAATACGGTTGCCACTGGTGCTAGCGTAATATAGCGTTTATTCCAATTGAGCTTGAGTCCTAAAACCTCTTCGCCATCGACGTCTTGACGGCAGACAATACCTTCATCAGGAATAGCACCCGCATCCGAACCGGCCTCAGGTCCTGTTAGTGCAAAACAAGGGATAGCTTTACCACACGCTAAATCCGGTAACCACTGATCTTTTTGCTCTGCCGTACCATAGTGAGTCAATAATTCGCCTGGACCTAACGAATTAGGCACCATCACAGTGACCGCAGCACTGACACTTCGGCTGGCAATTTTACTGACAATGGTTGAATTGGCATACGCAGAAAACGCTTTACCGCCATACTGCTTGGCAATAATCAGTGCAAAAAAACCTTCTTTCTTAAAGTATTCCCAAAGCTCAGGAGGTAAATCCTTTCTATTTTGAACGATATCATGATCATCGATCATGCTGAGCGCCGTCACTACTTGATTATCAATAAAGGCTTGCTCTTCGCTCGTTAATGTTGATTTCCCATAACCATGAAGGATATTCCAATCGGGTTTACCTTGAAATAGCTCCCCTTCCCACCAGACATCGCCGGCTTCCATCGCTTCTTTTTCTGTACTTGATAAAGGCGGTAATACCTTTTTAAAAAAGGTAAATGCGGGTTTCGTTAGCAATGTCATGCGGGTACTTTTAACACTAAAGAGAACCACTATCACTACGATTAAAAATAATATAAAAAATGCCATCGATAAAATACCTTGTTAAATTAACCTACGGGCGCTGAGACTCCAGCCGAAAGATAAGGAATAACTTTTCGAATAACCGCTTCAATATCATTATGTTCCTCAAAATCAGCGGCAGCAATTTCAGTTAATGCATCAGCAGATGCCATCGTGAAAACCACCGTTCCTAAGGTAAAATGTAAACGCCAAAACATTTCTGCGGCAGGTATTTCCGGCGCACTCTCTGCAACAGCATGAACAAATTGTGTTAAATACTGACCATAATGTGTCGTAATAAACCAACGAAGGTGACCCTGACTTTCAATATAGCCTCGACCCAATAATTGTAAAAAAATTAATGTGCCTTCAGTACGAACAGTGTTCAAATCCAATAAAGGTGACACCAAACTTGAAAAAATATCATCTAAACTTGCACATTGTTTTTGTTGTTTTACTTGTATAATAGCAGCCGCAGCCGCAGGCATAAAAACATCCATGTAACGTGCGAGAACGGCACGGATAAGCTCTTTCTTAGAGCCGAAATGATAATTCACTGATGCCAAATTGACCTCAGCCTTACTGGTGATAAGTCTTAATGAGGTTTCAGAAAACCCTCTTTCTGCAAACAGTTTTTCAGCTGAATCCAGAATTTTTGTTTTAGTATCGGATTGGTTTGCCATTCCGTGACCCTAATTCTTAGTAATGATTTAAACACTCGTTTAAATTAAACACTCGTTCACTTATTGTCAAATAGATTTAATGTAAATATCCCCTGCTTTCTGCTGTTTCAAACTTTAAAACCAACCATTTATTTTCTTCCGCTGTTTTATTGCAACAAAAGAGGTAAAATGCGAACACAAAAATAACAAATGGATAAAATTGATGAATCTATTCGTACCGAGACAATCGCGTCTTACTATCACTGTGGCGATAATGTTGGGATTGTCCGCCTGTGATGATGCCAGCAGTGACAATCAAGTAACAGATCAAAAAACAAACATTCAAGCAAAACAATTTCTCGCAGAAGCAGAAGCCACACTAAGCCAACTGTCTATTGAGCAGAATCGCGCAGAATGGATTTATAATAATTTCATTACCCATGATACTGCTCAATTAGCCGCAAAAGTCGGTGAAAAAAGAACCGCGACGTCAGTACAATTCGCCACACAAGCGGCACTATACAATCAAACGCCTCTCAGCAAAATCGAAAAAAGAAAACTGAATATACTGCGCAGTTCCTTGGTGCTTCCCGCCCCCTTAGATCCCAATAAAAATGCGGAACTGGCTCAAATCAATGCCGAGCTCAATGGCCTTTATGGGAAAGGAAAGTACTGTTTAAAAGACGGACGATGCCTCACTCAACCAGCGCTTTCCGTCATTATGGCTGAATCAAAAAATCCTGCATTATTACTCGAAGTCTGGGAAGGTTGGCGAAATATTGCCAAGCCAATGCGTCCATTATTTGAAAGAGAAGTGGCACTCGCCAATGAGGGCGCAAAAGATCTTGGTTTTAAAGATCTCTCCGTTCTCTGGCGCAGCCAGTATGATATGAAGCCGGATGACTTCTCAAAGGAACTCGATCGTCTTTGGACCCAAGTTAAACCTTTATACGATTCACTCCACTGTTATGTGAGAGGCGAACTCAATCAAGAATATGGTGATACGATTGCCCCCGCCAATGGCCCTATCCCAGCACATTTATTGGGTAACATGTGGGCACAAAGTTGGGGAAATATTTATGATGCTGTCGCCCCTGCTGATGCCGATCCTGGTTATGATATTACTCAACTATTACGTGAAAAAGATTACTCTGAAACAAAAATGGTAGAGCAAGCTGAGAATTTCTTTTCTTCTCTCGGCTTTGCACCGCTTCCTGAGACGTTCTGGGAGCGTTCTCTTTTCACTCAACCTGCAGACAGAGATGTCGTCTGTCACGCGTCTGCTTGGGATCTAGACGATCTTGATGATATTCGCATCAAAATGTGTATCCAAAGAGATGCTGAAGATTTCATTACTATACATCACGAATTAGGCCATAATTATTATCAAAGAGCTTATAAAAACCAGCCTTTTATCTTTAAGAACAGTGCGAATGACGGCTTCCATGAAGCCATTGGTGATACCGTCGCATTATCGATAACCCCGAGTTACTTACAACAAATTGGCTTATTAGAGACCGTCCCCGATGCCTCTAAAGACATTGGCTTATTATTAAGACAAGCCCTGGATAAAGTCGCTTTTCTTCCATTCGGTTTAATGATTGATCAATGGCGTTGGAAAGTGTTTAGTGGTGAAATTACTCCTGAACAATATAATCAATCCTGGTGGGAATTAAGAGAGAAATATCAAGGTGTTAAATCCCCAGTCGAACGAAATGAAACTGATTTTGATCCAGGAGCTAAATACCATGTGCCAGCAAATGTGCCTTATACTCGCTATTTCTTAGCCCATATTTTACAATTCCAGTTCCATAGAGCCCTTTGTGATATGACTCAAAACACAGGCCCTATTCATCGCTGTAGTATTTACGGTGATAAAGACGCTGGCGCTAAGCTTAATACCATGCTAGAAATGGGTCAAAGTCAGCCTTGGCCTGAAGCCCTAGCCGTCGTAACAGGCAGCCAAGAGATGGATGCCAATGCAGTATTAGAATATTTTGCGCCATTACAAACTTGGTTAAACGAACAAAATAAGCTTGCCAATCGTCAATGTGGCTGGTAAAAAAATAATATAGAAAACCTTTCCCACCCAAACGCCTTTGTATTGAAAAGGCGTTTTTTATTAACCTTATGATTAAATCAACGACCCCACGCCAAGGCTTTTCGCTTAGACTCAAATTCGCTACGCGAAGAGGGGTATCTAAAGGCTCCAAAGTCTAAATACTTCTACGCCGCGAGCAGCGAGGAATTAAACCCTACTGAGATTAAAGAGGTTCACTTTATGTTGAAAACATTATCTACATATTTTGTTAAGATCTTATGCTGTCATTACCGCTTAGCAAGTATTATAGTTATGGCTGGCATAACTAGAGCCTGAACACCATGAAACTATCAAGCATTTTACTGACTTTCCTATTATCGCTTTCATTTATCTTAAATGCCTCAAGCTTTGCATCTGATAATGACAATGCAATGCTAAATCACATATACGATCACTTTAATAAAGCCTTTGCAACACTCGATCCTCAAGAAATGTTATTTATTTATACTCAGGATGCCTCTTATATTTCAGATAATCAAAGTAAAGAAATTTTATTGGGCCGTAACGACATCATCGCTCAATACCGTGCTTTTTTTAAAAAAATTAATGATAAGCAAGCCAATATTGAAGTTGACTTCCGTATATTACAGCGACATATAGAGGGCAGTAGTGCAACCGATATTGGCTACTATCTCATCCGTTATTATCCTCATGTGGATGATGGAGAGCCCATGAGTGAATTTGCTGGTAAATTTGTCGGAGTATCAAAAAAATCCCCTAATGGCCATTGGTATTTAGTCGTTGAAACGAATAATAAAGCCAATACAGCCTTTTATTATGATGCTAAACCTCAGCCCAATCTGTATTATGGGCGTCAATTCCCCCCTATTAGCTCAGGTCTTATCAATACCAATGATTGAATCTTTAACGCTTGATGTACAACAAATGTGTCCATGTGGTTCAGCACAGTCTTATGCAGATTGTTGTCATTTACCCCACCAAGAACATACGTTGGCACACACACCCGAAACACTGATGCGCTCTCGCTATTCAGCCTTTACGATGAAAAAATTTGATTACATTATTAAAACACAACATCCAAACTATCGAGCGGGGTTGACCGTTGAACAGTTAGCAAAAGATCCCCTGCCTGACTGGCTAGGTCTAGAAATCATTCATTCCGAATATAATGAAAAGCAAGGCTTAGTCACTTTCAAAGCTTGGTATAAACAACAAGATAAGCTCGATGTTATTTTTGAACGTTCCAATTTTTTGTTCGAAAATCATCGATGGTATTATTCCGATGGTGAGCAAATGCAGTGCCCTTTACCCAAACGTAATCAAAGCTGTATCTGCCATAGCGGCAAAAAATTTAAACACTGTTGTCAGCCCTGATCAGCATTGCTTGTGTACTGCCAACCCCGTTATTATACCTGTAATAATATTTGGCTCATCTGACGCTGCGTTGTCAATTGTTCAATCAACGCAGCCGCTTTGACACCGACGGGATTATTCATCTTCTCAGCACGCTTTCTGGTATGGTAATCACAGTTAGCCATCACGGCTTGCATCTCTTCACCCTCACCTTTACGGATCACTAATGCCTCTTGTGTTAACCCGTCTTGTAGACGAAACCCTTCTGTCCCTGCATGATGAAAAGCAGCGCTATTATCCACCACTGTGGCGTCATTATTTAAATCTGCTAATAATAGTTGCTCGGGGGCCAGTGTAAATTGAGCACGATAATGCTGTGCTGTTGACGATTTCTGATGTTGAAATTGTGCCATCTCTGCGGTATTCGCCGACAAAAGAGCCAATAATAACCCAAACTCGCCTCTCCTATTGGCGCCAACGGCCAGATTAAGGCGCTCGCCCAGTTTTAGCTCATTGACTAAAGAAATCGTACTCTGCATAAAAAAACACCACCAAAACAAGCTATTGATACTTAATCGACCACTTGGGACAATACTTTAGTGTTTATTTAAAATAGGGCTTTACTTAGCAAAAATATCTGACTACTATTGCCGCCGTAATTGAGGAGGGGTTCCCGAGTGGCCAAAGGGATCAGACTGTAAATCTGGCGGCTCAGCCTTCGAAGGTTCGAATCCTTCTCCCTCCACCATTTGCGTAAAGATAAAAATGCTTCACCCGATAGACCGTTGTCTATCCAATAAAAAAATAAAATCCGGAGGGGTTCCCGAGTGGCCAAAGGGATCAGACTGTAAATCTGACGGCTCAGCCTTCGAAGGTTCGAATCCTTCTCCCTCCACCATTTTATGTTAGGCCGATGCTTTTTTACTTTCAGCGTCAACATGCTTCACACGATAGGCTGTTGTCTATCCAATAAAAAATAAAATCTGGAGGGGTTCCCGAGTGGCCAAAGGGATCAGACTGTAAATCTGACGGCTCAGCCTTCGAAGGTTCGAATCCTTCTCCCTCCACCATTTTATGCTTATTTTTTGCAAACCATGTCGTCTGAAAATTGCGGTTTAAAATAGACACTTATGATATTGAGTTATGAAAAATACAGCAGATCCATTTCGACACCCTTATACATTTCATCTCAAATCACTCATCGAACAAAATATAGCTTACCCTTTCCATTGTTCCATGTATCCTGTTAGAGCTACTCTCATCGACTTTAAGAGAGAGCAAGCCGTCAGTAAACCA
This sequence comes from Shewanella surugensis, assembly GCF_023284005.1. Classification (GTDB taxonomy): domain Bacteria; phylum Pseudomonadota; class Gammaproteobacteria; order Enterobacterales; family Shewanellaceae; genus Shewanella; species Shewanella surugensis. The sequence goes on along the minus strand of NZ_JAKIKS010000020.1, from coordinate 7,686 downwards.
TTGAGTACCACCCAGCCCCCATGGGCACCATCAACACCCATTATTGATGCCACTGCATGGCTGTCAATCTCAGTAGAGTATAATGACTCACCATTATTCCCATTCCTGCACAAGATAGATTGAGAAAGCCTGATTGATTTTATTTTGGGTATAATGGCAGAGCAGAAAAAATATGATCAATTTCACTTCATATTCATCCTATGATCCACCTTTCTCACTCCAGCTATAGATGATCTCTGAGCTGAGAGCCACATCTTTACATCATGAATGAAAGCTAACGTTCCTTTCTCTTATTTTCTTTATGCTTAACCAATAGATTTAACGCGTTTTTTTAACACTTTTAGTCCAAATGAAGAAAACAGATAATGTAAATAAATAAGATTAGTTTCGTATTAGTGGTTTAAACTATGTTCAACAAGTGTTTTAAAGTTGGTTAAATCTAACAGTCATTCTTACTTTGCTATCATTACTAATGCATTTAAATTATGATTTATCTTTTATAGTTATAAAGGACAGAAATAGTGACGAATACTTGGATCAATCAAGCCATTGAGAAAATTGAAGCCGATTTTCAACGCAGTGCCGAAACACACCTCATCAAGCTTGAGATCCCGTCACTCGATGGCATAGATATTTACCTTAAAGATGAAAGTACTCATCCGACAGGCAGCCTTAAACATCGCCTAGCCCGATCGTTATTTTTATATGCGCTATGCAATGGCTGGATAAAAAAAGACACTCCTATTATTGAGTCATCATCAGGAAGTACAGCCGTTTCAGAAGCTTATTTCGCTCGAATGCTTGGCCTCCCCTTTATTGCCGTGATGCCAGCAAAAACGGCTAAAAAGAAAGTACAACAAATCGAATTCTATGGTGGGAAATGCCACTTCGTGAGCCACTCTAGTGAAATTTATTCCGAATCTGAAAAGCTGGCTAAAGAATTAAATGGTCATTATATGGATCAATTTACTTTCGCTGAGCGAGCGACCGATTGGCGTGGCAATAATAACATTGCTAATGCGATTTTTGAGCAAATGAAAAAAGAGCGTCATCCCATCCCAGACTGGATCGTCATGAGTCCAGGTACCGGAGGTACCTCAGCCACCATTGGTCGTTATATTCGCTATCAAGGATTAGACACTAAACTCTGTGTTGTCGATCCTGAATATTCCGTTTTCTATGATTATTATCATTCAAATGATAAAAGCTTAACCTGTAAAGAAGGCAGTAGAATTGAAGGTATTGGCCGACCCCGTGTCGAGCCATCGTTTATTGCAGGTGTCGTCGATGAAATGAAAAAAGTCCCTGATGCCGCCAGTGTTGCAACAATGAACTGGCTTGAACACCTTATTGGACGTAAAACAGGCCCTTCAACGGGCACTAATTTATATGGCGTGTTACAAATTGCAGCCGATATGCAGGCCAAGGGGAAAAAAGGCGCTATTGTGACGCTTATTTGTGATCCTGGTGAACGTTATCTGGACACTTACTATAATACCCAATGGCTAAACGATAACATTGGTTCACTTGAGCAGTACGAAATCCAATTAGCACAGTTCAATCAGACCGGTCATTTGGATTAATCCCACTATAACAAAGTGCCGCTCACTAATGGGTTAATTGATTTATGCATTATCTCAGAATGAGACCGAGCCAATAAAAAGGCGCCTAATCAGTGGCGCCTCTTTTATTCAATATGGTTCAATCAATATCTAAATACTTATGAGTTTGAATGGAAAGGCGCCAGTTTCGTTCAATACAGACACGCATAGCTAGCGCTGTCGCTCTCGATTTTTGACTAATAGGCTGTAAACAAATTGTTTTATTCGAGCAATCTATACCTTCCAATAATCTATCTAATTCTTCAACATGATGTTCAGTCGCCACTGGATGCTTTATTTCATTAGCCCGATTTAGGGCTTGTTCCAATACCTTTAACCCTCCTTTCATATTGATTTTAGGTGACACTGTGACCCAAGCCGCATCCGCACATTGTATTTCAAAGGTGCCACTGGTCTCAATTTGAGAACTAAAGCCTAGCCTGTGAAGCGCTAATGTTAATGGTATTAAATCATATAAACAAGGCTCACCACCAGTGATCACGACATGTTTGGCAGTAAAACCCTTCTGTTCAAATGCATGTATTAAAGATTGGGGAGTATGATCAGCCCAACGACCAATCGTGCCATCAACTTGAATAACCTGCTCCGCAGACACTTTATTTTCATCCAGTACTTCCCAGGTTTGTTTCGTATCACACCATGCACACCCTACAGGACATCCCTGAAGTCTGACAAAAATTGCGGGCACACCAGTATGGGTGCCTTCACCTTGAATTGTCTCAAATACTTCATTAACCGGATAATTCATTTTATACCTCTATTTCATTTAGGCGGCATTTATAGTAGATTTTCATCTTAGCTGCAAGTCTCACGCTATTTTATCTTCTATTCATGCTCATTTTAATGATGAACCTAAGCCTAAAAACTCACCTTTATCCCCGAGTCTGCTCATTGGGAGTACATCAATCGGGCGCGTCTGCGTTATAACACATAAAAAGGATACCATTCAGTCAATATACGCCTTGCATTAAACCTTTAACGAACGCTAAAACACCCACCTTAGGCTATATATGAACAATCGGTAATAAGGTACACTTACCCTCATCATTCATACTAAACCTAACTAAATAAAAATGACCTCAAAAGCTATTGTTGTCTTCTCTGGTGGGCAAGACTCCACAACCTGCCTTATTCAAGCCCTAACCCAATATGATGAAGTCCACGGGATCACCTTCGATTATGGCCAACGCCATCGCCAAGAAATTGAGATCGCACAATCTTTAGGTCAAAAACTAGGACTTGCCAGTCATAAAGTTTTGGATGTATCGCTACTCAACGAATTAGCCATTTCATCACTCACTCGCGATAACATTCCGGTTTCCCATACATTAATGGATAATGGTTTACCTAATACCTTCGTTCCCGGCCGCAATATTTTATTTCTAACCCTCGCCGGTATTTATGCCTATCAAATTGGTGCTGATGCCGTCATCACGGGCGTTTGTGAGACGGACTTTTCAGGCTATCCTGATTGTCGCAATGATTTCGTGAAAGCCATGGAGCTCGCATTAACCCAAGGAATGGATCGTGATTTAGCCTTAATAACGCCTTTAATGTGGCTTGATAAAGCAGAAACGTGGGCCTTAGCCGACAAATATAATGCCTTATCTCTGATCAGAGATGAAACCCTCACCTGCTATAACGGCATCAAAGGTAGTGGCTGTGGAACTTGCCGTGCATGTGAGCTTAGACGTTGTGGATTAAGCACATATCTCGATAACAAAAAAGCGGTATTACAGCGTCTTGAGCAAAAATGACGAGCATGATCAATCATCCAGTTTTAGAAAAATTGAAATCGCCCTACGGGATCGCACTGTTAATCAGTCTAGTGTGTATCACTCTCTTTTTATTGAATATGGATGATCTCCTCGCTTACCGGCGTGTATCGATTGAACAATATCAGTGGTGGCGCTTAATAACGGGTAATTTATTACACACCAATGACTGGCATTTGGCGATGAACTTAGGGGGGCTTTGGGCCATTTTATTATTGCACCGACAGCATTATACTTCCCTTGGACTCCTACTGTTATTACTCGTGCTATGTCTGTTACAAGGCTTAGGCTTATATTTCTTTTATCCCAGTCTATTGGGCTATGTGGGCTTAAGTGGCGTGCTTCACGGCCTCTTTAGTTACGGTGTGATCCAAGATTGTCGTGTGGGGATGAAATCAGGTTACCTATTATTGCTTGGGATCATCGTTAAAGTGGCCTATGAACAAGTACAAGGCGCCAGTCCCGAAGTCATTAAACTCATTGGTGCTAGGGTGGCAACGGAAGCCCACCTCGTTGGTCTTATCAGTGGACTTCTATGTGCTGGAACCCTGCTCATTTATCAGCACTTTTATGGTCAATGCGCTTGTCAAAATAACAACAGCGTAGTCTAACTCCCCTTTACGCAAGCGGTACGATTTAACCGCTTGCTATTACACAATGATTATTTCTAGGCTTTTATCAAGGCTTCCCTAAGCCGCTTAACTTCATCTCGTGTGGCAGCAGCCTGTTCAAACTCAAGATTTTTAGCGTGTTCATACATTTTCTTTTCTAACTGATCTATTTCGTGACTCAAATCCCCAACATCTTGTACTTGATAATTTGCAGATCTTTCTGCCACTCGATCCCCTTGATAAGGATCCAATTTACCTTTTCTATCACCCACATCCATAACATCTGTGATTGTTTTTGTTATCCCTCTTACCGTAATATTATTATCGATATTAAATTGGTGCTGTTTAGCTCGGCGTCGCTCGGTTTCATCAATGGCTTTCCGCATAGATTTAGTGATCCTGTCACCATATAAAATCACCTTGCCATTAATATTACGCGCCGCACGGCCAATGGTCTGAATAAGTGAGCGTTCAGAACGTAAAAATCCTTCTTTATCAGCATCTAAAATACACACTAGAGACACTTCAGGCATATCGAGCCCCTCCCGCAGTAAGTTAATCCCAATCAGTACATCAAACACGCCCAATCTTAAATCTCGAATGATCTCCACCCGCTCTACGGTATCAATATCTGAATGCAAATAACGGACTTTAACGCCATGCTCATCTAAATATTCAGATAAGTCTTCTGACATGCGCTTCGTTAACGTTGTCACGAGTACTCGCTCATTAGCGGCCACTCGCTTGGGGATCTCCGATAACAAATCATCGACTTGAATGCCGACAGGACGCACTTCAATCTCCGGATCGAGTAAACCAGTGGGCCTCACCAGTTGCTCAGCGATATCATCACCGCTTTTCTGTAACTCATAATCGCTAGGCGTTGCAGACACATAAATGGTTTGTGGCATTAATGCTTCAAACTCTTCAAATTTGAGCGGTCGATTATCTAACGCTGAAGGTAAACGAAAACCATATTCAACCAAATTCATCTTACGCGACCGATCGCCTTTATACATAGCCCCGATCTGTGGCACCGTGACATGAGATTCATCAAGGATTAATAGTCCATCGTCAGGTAAATAGTCAAGTAACGTAGGCGGTCCTTCTCCCGTTGCTCGGCCAGACAAATAACGTGAATAATTTTCAATACCAGAACAATAGCCCAACTCCACCATCATTTCAATATCGTATTGTACTCGCTCAGTGATCCTTTGCGCTTCAATTAACTTATTATTATCAAGTAATTGTTGCTTACGCTCTCTCAATTCTTCCTTAATAGCTTCAGCGGCCGCTGAAATGGCTTCTCGAGGTGTCACGTAATGGCTTTTAGGGTAGACTGTTGTACGCGCTAAGCGTTTCACTATGTGTCCTGTTAAAGGATCAAATAAACTTAAGCGCTCTATTTCATCATCAAAAAGTTCAACTCTAATAGCATCTCTATCTGAATCGGCAGGAAAAATATCGATCACTTCTCCCCGTACTCGATATGTTCCCCGCTGTAATTCAATGTCATTGCGAGTATATTGCAATTCACTTAAGCGCTTTAGTATATCTCTTTGCCCCATGAAGTCGCCTTCACGTAAATGCAATAACATTTTCAAGTATGAATCTGGATCGCCTAAACCATAAATAGCTGAAACCGACGCGATTAAGATCACATCTTTACGCTCTAATAATGCTTTTGTTGCCGATAAGCGCATTTGCTCTATATGCGCGTTAACCGACGCATCTTTTTCAATAAATGTCCCGGTTGAAGGCACATAGGCTTCAGGTTGATAATAATCATAATAAGATACAAAATATTCAACAGCGTTATGAGGAAAAAACTCTTTCATCTCGCCATAAAGCTGCGCTGCAAGCGTTTTATTGGGAGCCATAATGATAGTTGGCCGTCCCAGAGTCTTAATAACACTCGCAACAGTAAACGTCTTCCCTGAACCTGTCACCCCGAATAATGTTTGACTGGCTATCCCTGCTTCTATTCCCTCTACAAGTTGATTAATCGCTTTAGGCTGATCCCCCGCAGGAGAATAAGATGACACTAATTGAAATACTGAACCTGACACTGATTAGCTTCCTTAATTAAGACTCAGCATGATTTTAAGCGACTATTCATGATTATCCAAGCTTATCTAGCTGAATTCTGCATCTTCAACGAATTGGGAGCATGCGTACTAGAAGAGCATTGACTCAGATCGACTGCTAACACGTCTTGATCGCTAAGTTCATTTTTATCCTTAATAATGCAATAGCATTAAAGTATAACATTTTTATATAAGTACGATGAAACTTTAAAACAAGCGTGAAATAAAGAAAAAATAGCGCATCATTTGATATTTCAAACAGTAGCGACTGATTAATACACAAGCAACCCCAGCTTTTGATTACACTTTAGTAACAAAACGAATTTCAAACTTAAAAGCAAATTGGATTTCATACTGCTTTGAAAAATAACACATAAAATTTATTGCCAAAATGAATACATTTTAAGTAAAACCCATACGACATCGGCCTTAGATAGACACTCAACGATATCACCCACAGGGTTATCCACAGATTTAGTGGATAAGTCACTCAACACCCTATCCCATGGGCGTTTGCGGCCATTGCCGTTTACTTAATCTGACCTAACCCCTGATGTTATTTTACAACAAATGAAAATACGACTCATACTATTGACTGATAGCCTTTCATACACCCACTCTATGAACGCTTCCCTAGATAATAAATTATAAACTTTTTAGCTTGCATCGATTTAATGCCACTTTCATCACTCAATATGAAAGTGAGATCATCCAAAATAGAAACAAGATCGTTCTCTCTCTTTATAAAGGCATTCATGAGCAACGATAACAACCCTTATTACCCCCTACAATAATCCTCATCATAACGACGTTATTCTCACGCGACCTTCCACCCACATAATCAATCACTCTTTACTTTCTTTCCACTAACCCAAAGAGAAACATAAATAATATTAAGTTTTTGGGCTATAAATATAAAAATGTGGCGAATCCATATCCTTTATGGATATTAGATGAGCAGTTAACAGCATAATTACACTTTTTTCTCTCGCTCGAGTTGACTCTATTCACATAGCGATTTACTATGCGTCCCGTCTTAACGATGAGTCGGCCATATTCGATTCCCCTGTAGTTCAGTTGGTAGAACGGCGGACTGTTAATCCGTATGTCACTGGTTCGAGTCCAGTCCGGGGAGCCATATCTTCTTCACTAAGAAGATAATATAGAACGCTTTAAGTGAAGAGAATAAAAGATAGGATTATAAAAATTGCGATTCCCCTGTAGTTCAGTTGGTAGAACGGCGGACTGTTAATCCGTATGTCACTGGTTCGAGTCCAGTCCGGGGAGCCATCTTTCATTCTCATTGAATGTAAAATGACGCAACGAAACGATAAAAATGTAAAAATTGCGATTCCCCTGTAGTTCAGTTGGTAGAACGGCGGACTGTTAATCCGTATGTCACTGGTTCGAGTCCAGTCCGGGGAGCCATCTTTCATTCTCATTGAATGTAAAATGACGCAACGAAACGATAAAAATGTAAAAATTGCGATTCCCCTGTAGTTCAGTTGGTAGAACGGCGGACTGTTAATCCGTATGTCACTGGTTCGAGTCCAGTCCGGGGAGCCATCTTTCATTCTCATTGAATGTAAAA
>NZ_JAKIKS010000019.1 GCF_023284005.1 Shewanella surugensis | reverse complement strand
TGCTGAGAGTGAATCGAGTGGTGATCTCTCAGCTGATAATTTATTTGCATCACAGGTGATCTCAATACGCATTAACGGATAGTCAGGTGAATAGAGCACGATTGTTTGTATGCCTGCGCTAATGTCCACTTGCTGCTGTATATGCCCGCCGTGAGTAATAATTCTTTTATCACTTCCACTCGAGCTGTACTCTGTTTTGTTAATCCCTTCTATGATCCAATCGTAGGCCGTATATTCACCTAAGCTCGCGCCATTTTGCATGTAAGCAATGCGGTAAAACTTATCTGGATCAGCATTAATTACCTTTACATCTAACACAAATTCATTCATTAAATCATGTGCAGCTGATTCAATACCATTACGCACCATTTTTTTTAAAGGGTAGCCAGCACCTGAATTACGCTCTAAACGTCCAAGGCTTTTAATTTTAGAAACGGGATCATTAGTCGATTTTTGCCAGTTAGACCCATTCCAGCCATAGACCCCATTATTTTCAATTGTATCGGCCCATACTTCTGCTAACCCTTCTGCAGAAGGTGCGCCAGATGCATTCAATTCAGATAAGGTTGCAAAAGGTTTTCGTCCTTGAACTAAGGAATTTAGGCTGTCCATTTTATCTTTTATAGACTTAGAAATGGTGTCTTTAGTGATCCCATTAACAGAAACGGTTTCCCAATCATCACCTGATAGGATTTTATCTAAAATATTAATATTTACTTGTAATTCTGAAACTAAGTTAAAAAAATTCACGGCCATTCAATTACTCCTGATAACTTCTGATAGCAACACTCACCCCATGAATTAACTCTTCAGATGTATAAGGGGATAAGATGGCATTTGCAGTTTGATCTTCGCTCAATATAGGCAACTCTTTCATTTTCAATTTTGCTTTATAAATCCATTTATCCCCTTTTCGCTTAACATCTTCCAAAGGATGAGAAAGAAATTGTGTATCAACCTCTTTAATGCCTAATGGTGTTTTGATGTTTAATTTAAACTCTGCAACTCCTCCATTTAAAGCATGCTCCACCCAACCTATAAAAACTGCTGCCTGCTCATCACTCAACCTCCATTGAACCGACACTTCATAAGGCACATTTCGGAAGCGCCTTCTAACTCTCTTTCTACCTGATGCCATGTCAGTCACTAAAAAATTATTCTGTCGTTTAATACCATTTGAAGTGAAATGTGGACTGGGTAAAGTCGCGGGGTATGAATAACTCATATTTAATAACCTTTTCTTTCAACGCCTAATATTTGCTGATTTGCTTGAGCCATCGGACCGTCGCTATTCATGTCTTTTAAGTAAATATCAATTACTTGCTGTTCATCCACATAAGACTTCTCGACACTAGTACCTGCAGGTGCTTCATGGACATTAACTATGACCCCACCGCCACCTAGACGCTTCAAATTGCTGTTGGATGTGATTTGACCACCTGCACCAGGGGTGAAAACTTCGGCACCACGTTCGCCGACAATATAGCTACTACCCGCATTAACGCCGCCGCCTAACTCTTTAAAACCAGCGATGGATTGCCCTAGAACCATGCCCGCTGAAATACCAGACATAATCCTTATACTCGTTGCCATACCTGCACCAGCAATAGGACCTAATCCCACAGGAGGCATGGAAAGAGCAGCCATGGCAGCGACTTCTCCTTGGATCATTATCTGTTTAGCCGCTAGTACTTGCTGAAATAAAAACGCCGCTTTTTGAATAGCCGAACCTTCTTTGGCGCTATCAGCGATTAATCCTGCTGTTTGCGATGCTACTTGTGTTTTTATCCCCAATAACTGCTTATCAAAACGCGCTTCAGTATCAACCCGCTCCTTTGCTATCTTTTCAGCAGACCTTTTTTCTCTATCTTCTTTACGCTTAAGAGCATCTATTTCTCTTTGTTCTTTTTGATTCTGGCGCTCGATTAATGCCTGTTGTTCTTCTTCAAAAAACGCTTTATTACGCTGAGAATATTCATCACGTAAAGCGGCTAAATTGTCATAACCAAGTCGCTTTAACTCCGCTTCTGACACTTGTAAAGTGTCGATATCAGCTAAACGCTGCTCATGTTGAAGAATGAGTTGTTCACGCTCATTGGCATACTGCATGTCAAACGCAGCCAAACGCGCGACTCCCATCGCTTCTAAGTCAGCTTGGCTTTTTCCTGGGGAAATCGTTTTAGATACTTGGCTACTGCCTAGGGCGACTTCGGGAGATTTAACTGGTTTACCATCGAGCTCGGCCATTTTCCCTTGATATTCGCCCAGTTCGGTGCGGATCTCATCATATTCTGCTTTAAGGGACGCTAAGTTTGCTTCTTTATCTGTATTCCCTAATAACGCATCGATAAACCCAACACCACCATATTTGGGGCCGTTAGCTATTTTGTCCTCTAGGGCTGTTATTTCATCCTTTAACTCGACCATTTCTTCATGAGCATCATGAATACGGTTTTGCAGTAAATTACGGCGACCCGATGAGAATATATCGGCAAGGTATTTCGCCGCGTCACCAAGTCCGTCAACAAAAGGGGTAATAGCTTCACGCACCAAGGCATTAAAAGAGCCTTTCATGTCGTCTACGTCTTGGCCATACTCTTTGAATTTGGTTATTTCAGAGCTTGTCATGGTGATATTTAAGCTTTTGAAACGCTGATCCATTTCTTTGAGCTTGGCACCATTGTTGGCGAGCAGCGGGGTGAGCATTGAGGCATCATTGGCAATGCTTTCTAGGTAAAAAACTTGCTCTTTAGCGCTGGTATTGGTGTCATCCATGGCTTTTTTAACCGCGACCAGTACATCTGGCCCAGATAACTTTGACAGTGCTTCTGCCGTTAAATCGACTTTTGGGGCAATATTTTTAAAAAAATCGGCAAATTCACCGCCACCAGTTGCAATGAAATCTCCGAGTTTATCGTTGACATCTTTGGATATATCTGCCGCTTTATCGGCACTGATATTATATCCAGCCGTAGCATAGGATAGGGATTGCAACTTATCTGTGGCGATCCCCGAACGGTAAGATAACGACTCTAACTCACGTGCCAGTGGCACTTGGGCATCAGCAATGGATTTTATGGCTGCAACACCTACCACGGCGACCAAGGCGATAGCCCCTATACCTGTGGCCACGGAGGTTAATCCCGCCGCCATCAGGCGGGAGCCTGCCGACACACTGCCCGCACTGGAAGCAAAACTACGACTAAAATCAGTATTTTCGCGAGCGGCATTACTAGCTTCGCGACCATAGCCCCGTAATAAATACTTAGCACTTTCAATATCACGACTAAACTTTGCCGACTCAGAGTTTAAACGGATGGTTAGATCTGCAATTCTATTACTCAAGTCTTACTCCTCCCGTGCTATCTCCGAGTTGCATCAACTCATCGTCAGAGCGTTCAGCTTGTGGCTCATGCTGATAAAATTGTTGTGGCGTAAACCTTTCATCAGGTTTTAAATTTACATTCCAAACAGAACTGGCAATCATCCCCATTCGCCAATTATCGTTTTCCACACGAAAGCCTTTGTTAGCAAAATATTTTTGCCAATCTAAATATTCAGTGGACGACATTTGATAGAGCATTTGACGGGGAGATGGTTGATTTAATTCATGAGCCAACATTAAGGTAAACTCTTGCTCTGTTTGGATCATTCGTTTGGGCTTGCTTCCTCCTCATCGACTTCATTTTCTGGATCAGGCTCATTATTAGGGAGAGATAAACCCGATAGTATGGCCGTTTTATCATGTAATAATTGAATACTAACGCGGTTAAAGTTGGCTAGTAGTTCTTGATGAAGATCGGAAATGGCTATTTCTGGATAACTCAGCTTCAGTCCGTAAGCGGCAAGGCGAGAATGCGCATCCACATTCACCTTTTGCCAAGCGAGATTATATGCTCGTATTCCTTTTTCGTCTTTTTCATCCGGCTCAATTGGTTGTTCAATATCACTTAAATATTGCTGGTATGCTTGATAATCTAAAGCCGATAGCTCATGAAGCGTCAGCGTTTTATCTGAAATTCTGACATCTATGCTATTTAACATAGGAGAAAATATACTTTCTTTTTTCATCATTAACCTATTAATGTTTCTGCATATTTTGGCATGGCACAATTTTTAATTTTAATCGTACGCTGCATTTTTTCTTTAATGGCAATTGTCTTACCTAGACTATTGATATAGCCATACCACACATCAACACCACCGTTCGGATATTTAGCCCTGTACCAGGTTTTTGTCCCTGCCTCTACATCGCGAAAAAGCTGCTTCTGTGTATCATCACCTGGCATCCATGCAATGGTAATTTGTGTTTCACCTCCCGATTTTTGACCTGGGGATGTTTCACTCCAATCAGCGGTTGGACTATCAAGATAATCATCCTCATCGTCCTCAATTGTTAATTCACCAGGTTGAAAGTCCTTTACTTTCCCAATGGTGAGCCATTCAGTATCTTCTTTAAAATCACTAATACTGCCAATGTCAGAGCCCTCTTTTAAACGGCTAAAATAGGTGCCTGCGCCTTTTGTCGGGACTGTTTCAGTAGACATTAATCATCCTCCCAATTTATTGTAAAAGTTAAATCAAGAGTGCCCCACGGCTGGACATCATCGCGCGTATACGCGAAACCTAGCCGGTGACATTCTGACAAAGTATTTTGTACTGTATAATTTCGATGGATAACTTGGTTAATTTTTTCTGCTATCGCATCTAGAGTGGGCTCTAAATCGTTTGTCGCATGTTCGAAAATCTCAACATGTAACGTTGCAGTCCACTCCTCATTTTCAAAATCCTGTCCCGTTGTTTCCCCCACATCAAGATATACAGCAACAGCAGGAAGCTCACTTTCAGTATCGGCATCACCGACATCAATCACGGCCGGATAGCCATTGAACCAAGCCTTAATATCAGATATTTCCGTACTTAAATCATTGATAACACTTTGGCGTATCTGGTTATGCTGTGACACTAAGACCTCCTTTTTAAGATCAGTCTTAATTGGTTATTCAGATTTGCTTTTAATTCTTTTGGCATATCAAAGGCTAATAAACGTTGGCTGTGAGTTTGAAAAGCTGTGGTTATTGGCTTAACCAATGGTAATGCGACAACCTCAATAGGATAACGAGGATCATTCGATCGCTGCATGATGTGCCAACGGCCATTACTTAACTTCTGTAAAAAAGCATTTTTAAAAGTATAACGACCGACTTTGATCGATGTATTACCGCTATATTGACGTTGACTATAGCGCCCTCTTTTATCGCGCTGTACAGCAGAAACCAAATTCTGCCCGCGTTTGCGTACAACTTGCGTTCTCGCAGCACCAATCGCTATTGCTGGGATTTTTCCACGATGTAACTTAATATAAGAAACTGGCTTACGCGCCGTCGCTTTTACATGCTTAACACGAGTACGTACCAGCTTTTGCGTCACTTTTAACTCATTAGCTGTATCTTTCACTGAACGGCTAATTATTCGCTGACTAACTCTATTTAGTGACTGACTTGTTGCCTTGGGGACTGCGGTTTTACTGACGCGATTTAAATTATTAATCGCTTGTGCCAGCTCCTTATCGATATAACTCATAATATGAGCCGTGTAATGCTATTACTTCGCTCAATATCATTAATAGCAAAACTCTTATTATCACGAAGCCGTACTAAGCGATCTCCTTTTTTAACTGCAGGTAAAATAGATGAGGCACATTCAAATGAATATGCGCTCCCCCCCATGGATCCAAACTCATGATGACTTCGAGCAAGATAGCCTTCACAATCGACACCATTCACTTGTACTTTATCTTTAAAGTCAGAGAAGAAAACACCGGTTAAATCGGCGTTAAGTTGGTCTTGAAAGCTCATTGTCCTTTACTCTCCCTCGTCTTCCTCGTCTTCTTCATCAAAATATGCATCTAATTCATCTTTAGCTTCAGTAGGGTCTTTAATCTCTACCGAAATTTTTGCTTTGTCATCGGCGCGTTTTGCCTGTTTGTTGGCAATGAGATCACGGGCTTCAGCTTTGTCCACTTCTACAATCGACGGCTTAGCGTTTTTATCGGTACCCGTCATAGGAAAAACAGCGGTACCTTTAATCATCACGCCGGATAAGATTTGTACTTTCATAAAATAATTCCATAAAAAAGGCGCAGTGAAGCGCCTATATGATTAGTAATGGTTATTGATAACGTTAAGCGACCTTGCCATAGGCGAATGCAGCTCCATGGCGAATAGCTACGTCGGCATCTTGAAACACTCGCAATACCGTGCCACCACTAGCCGCTTTGGTTGACTTATCAACAGTTAAGTCGAGTGCGCCCCACATGCCTACTAACGCCTGGCTAAAATCACCATGTAACATGGCTTGCTGCTCAAGTTGGGTAGACACCACTCCAGGATAACCATTGACTTGATCGCCATCCCACAAATACTTGGCGGTACCTGTCGATTTTTCTGTTGTTTTCAATGTACCGCGTAATGATGGACGCATAGCGTAGGCCATAGTTGAAGCCAAGGCATTAGACTCGGCGACAGCAGTTTCAAATGCGACAATCGTCGCCCAATCCCAACCTTCTACTGGAATAGGGATAGCGTGGACTCCGGTATGATTTTTAATACCTAAAGGCTCATTATTTAAGCCCGTCCCCAAGAATACGGCTTTATCAACCCCCAAACCTATACCGCGTAACATTTCATCGCGCACTAATAAATCAATATCAGGGGTGGATTGCTGCATCAAACGGCGGGTGATAGGTACTGCGCCAGCAATGGTTTTAGGTGACATCTTGATGATCCCTAAACTGACATTGGAATCGGTTCCGTCTTCATCTTCATCAATCCAGTAAAATGATGCACCGTTTGCCATCTTAGGGATATCAACATTACCCACAAGCCCTGTGGCAAAACGCACCCCAAGACCTGCTGCTATCGAGTTAGGACGCAATAAATCAATGAATTGACTACTCCATAAATCGGTAGCAACTAACTCCCCACCGACACCCGCACCCGTTGATTGAGGAGCGGCACGCTTACCCAATTGTGACAAGACTTCGTAATTAACATAAAAGCCACGGGCGTCTTTACCCATTTTATCGGCTAAAGCAACTGACACTTCACGCTCTAGGCCTGCCTTATCCCATTTACCCGTGATACTAGCGCGAACGGCACTGATCAAACTGTATTGGCGTACATCTTTATCTGATAAGCCAAGGGCCATATCAGTGCCGATTGGTTTGACTTTTTTATCCCGTACCGACTTTAAAACCAATTGACGAAATTGATCGACGCGGTGATTTGATTTAACCGCCTCCTCCGCTTCTCTTGCCATACCAAACTGTCCACCCATTGTCATAATCTCTTGGCAACGCTCGGTTTCTTGTTGGCGAATAGCATCGGTATTAACAGGTTTAGCGGGTGTAACAGGTTTTGGGATCTGTTGCTCTGAGCGTTCTTGCTCGTCACCCTTTGGCACTACATTTTCATCTTTAGCCATGTTGCTTTCTCTTAGTTCAATGTTAAAAGTGGGGGCGTCTTTATCTTCATCGCTGCGACCTAGGCCGACATTGGTATCGGCTGGTACAGACACTGACGATATTTCGTAAGGTTGCCACTTAGTGGCTCGATACCAGTCGAGACCGTTTTCATCACGTTTGACGTGAATTATCTCCAACACGCTATAGCCGACGCTGATATGTGGACGGATATTGTCCCGCATGTCTTCCCAAAGCTCTTCGCCACGGGCGCTTTTAGATAATTTAATAACGGCGCGACCTTTGGTGCCATCAATCCATGCTTTTTCTATGGCGCCGCGTTGGTCCATTCTTTGGTGATCCATTAAAAATGCACCACGGTCTTGCAGGCGGGATAAGTCGCATTCACCAGCCCCATGGCCGAGTATTTCCATGCCGAACCAACGCTCGACAGGAGTTTCGCTAGAAAAACTAAGCTCTACAGTGCGCTCTTCTTCATTGATGGACTCGCGAGTGAAGGTTAAGGTGCGGAATTGCTTGCCTATTTGTAGCTGTTTATTCTGTTTCTTTGTCGTCATCCTTATTGCCTTTTGATTGAGTGGGACCGCGTAACTTGCGCACCTCAGCCATTCTCTGCTCAAAATCGAGTAATTCTTGCATCACGGTTTCGGGATCTTCGCCTCGCTCGCGGATAATTTGGTATTGTGATTTGGTTAGGTTGTTAAGAGCCTCAGTATTGGCCTTTTCGTCCTTTAGTGGGTCCACCCAATCCCAGCGGCGGCCTTGAAATTTATGTGTATCTAATCGTTCAAAGGCTGAGAAATTCAGCCCTTTAATAGCACCACTAAGCAGTGCCATGCGAAGCCATTTTGATTTAATGCGATCACATAACTCTTGGCGCATCCAGCGCTGCCTTTTCTTCCAACTGTCTCTATCTTCGAGTACGAATTGGCGCAAGCTGGAAAAGCTCACCCCTTCTGCATCATTGCCTAGCGCGTTATAACTCACATCTAACCCTGATGCTGCACCACGTTTACCTTCTTTCATGAAGTCAGCAAAATTATCACCGCTGCGATTAAAATTAAGCTCTTTAATGCTATAGCCAGGAGGTACGACCAATGACATACCCGGTTCCACTTCTTCGATAAAATCAGGTTCGTCGGCATTTTCGTCGGGTTCGACTTCAGGATCGAGTTCATACGCCACCATTTTTGAGGCCGCTATTCTTGCGCCCGTTAACTCAGCTTCTCTGTATCCATAAAGGTGATGCATTTCAAGAAGTGACGCATGAGCCCACGGAATACCTCTGCACTGACCGACACGTAAGGGTAAAAAAGCGAGTAACATTTCAGAAGCGGGTACGCGCTCATAACGGGTGTTCCCGTAAAAATACACCCTATCGCCAGGATGATGCGTTAACACATGATACGCTTGAGGCTTGCCCCATTCGTCTAGCTCTACCCCCATGCGAATACGCCGGCCTTCTTTTAACTCTCGATTGTAATTAATGTCTAAATGCGCCGAATCAAGCAACTGCACAGCGAACCCATATTGATTGGGGTAGCCATCGATGAATCTCACTAATATTTCGCCGTCTTCCGCGACGGTACGGATAAACAAGGTTTGAATGTCTTGCCAACTGTATTGACCTGTGACGTCACACGCGCCCTTTTTACACCAGTTGAGAAAATGTGCTTCGATTAACTCATTAGCTCTCTTATCATCCTCTTTGCCAGTGTTCTTTTTAGCTTTACTTTGAAAGTTAAACCCTTCGGGGCCGACTATGTGGGTTTCACACATGTTGAGAAATTTAACAACATAACTGTCATCATTACCGGCCCGCCTTGACTGCGCTTTGATAACGGCTAGATCACGGCGTAACTCTTCATTAATACTGAGTGACATTCCACCAATGCGGGGGCCTGTTAACCCTTGTTTCGCTAGCGCAAAACGTTTATGGCTATTTTGGGCTTTTCGTACCTTATGTGTTTTATCTGTTGGCTCACTTTTTTCATTCATTCAGGTAGCCTCGCCAATACGCGTTTGATACGAAAACCTGAGCCATTTTCACGACTAAATTTTAATATGTAGCTACGGCGTAATTTGTGTAGTTCCATGATCGGGATGCGGTCGAGTGAGCGGCCATCTATGCTATAACGCTCATGATCTGAAAGTATTCGCCCCTCAAGCACGGTATTAATGGCATCTAACATCCTCTTGGCATGACTGCGAGGATCGTACTCTGCTTGCACTTGGGTAAAATCGGGCTCAATCTCTAATTGACCGCTTTCGATTACGTGTTTTTCATCACCCTTGCTGGCATACAATCGCCAATCATAATGCCCTGCTATCCACGTAGCCGTGGTGCTTGCGGTTGCTATGAATGTTACTTGTCCATTTTCAGCGCTTGCAGCTATCGCTATGGCACTTTGTCCCCTTAAAATATATTCAAATTGCCATGTACCATCGGCGAGATCATGTTCAAACGTCCAATTAAGTGACGTTCCAGCACTTATTTTTTTAAGTTCATTCATTTTCGGTACCGGCTTACGAAACCATCGCGTTTACGGGGCTTTCGCTTACGTTTAGTGGGTGTTTTTTTACGGGGAACCTGTGATTCATCTACTTGAATATCAACCTGTGGTTTTTCATCTTCATTATTACCTTTAGACTCATCTTCTACTTGAGGCGTTTTTTTACGATCAATCCTGAGCATACGTGCGCACATATATTGCATCCCTTCACAATCTAGGTAATCGTTACGTTTGGCTACTTGACTCCATTTGCCCGTTTCTTCATTAAATTCTTCGGCAACGATGTGCTTGCAATATTCTTCGGTAATATCAGACGGAATGAGCCAGTCGCCCTCTTTACCTTGGGGCCAACGCACGCGGCCATGTACCCAAGCTTTGGCAATCATGGTGTCAAAGTCCCAACGTTTATCGCCGTGCTTTCTCGTTTTACCTTTATTATCGACCTCTAACTTGACCATTCGAAAGGGTTTGGGCAGTCGCTCAAACCCCATTAATGCTCTCACTCGCCCCTTGAATCGTCGCACGAACGCGAACACCTCATCGGTGCGATAACCCGCATCCACACCCATCAACTTAATTTGTTGGCCGTCCCATTCTTGCTCTAAAAACTCGGCGAGTTCGTTCCAGACCTCGGGCTTATCTGTATCTCCCCAAAGCTCGCCCCATTCGATTAATCGACTCGACATGCCCGCTCGCCAGGCGCGAATAACATAATAGAGGCGGTTTTTTTGCACATCGACGGTACATACAAGCGAATCAAAACCTTCTGGCACTTGCCCTGATTGATAATCAGATCGGAGGCTGTAAACTTCTTCCCATTGCGGCGCGTCACCGGCTATGGCGTAAATTTCACCAAACCCTGTGTTATAAACGGATAGTAGACTGTTAGGATTGCCCGTTTGCTGTGCTTCGAGTAACTTTCGTGCTAGAAAACCATAGCTTTTTTTGGCCGAAAAACTGCATAGGCCACTAACCCAAATACTAAAATGGTTATTATCTTCAATTGGATGTATCGCTGAATGAAACGGGCGGATAAGCTCTTTACTTCCCTGAGAAAAAATAACGCCTCCGTCACTGTAACTTGAAACAGATTGACCAGGAGCGAGCCCTACCCCCTTGGCATTCATGGCTTGTCGGTGTTTATTATCGATTTGATCGCCGCACACAGGGCAAACTAATCGCGCTAACTTAACGGATTGTGCTGGCGTACATTCTTCTTCGGTACCTTTACCAGGCCACCAAAGTAATTCGCTCCGTGGGATAAAGTATTCATCACAGTGCGGACAGGGAACCGCCCATTCATGGCGGGTGCCTTTTTCCCATTGCAACCAGATAGGGGATGATACTTTTTCTCGCCCCGAGGGTGTCCAATGTGTCACCCCTGTTTCTGAATGTACAAACGATGAAACTAATCCGTGAGTTGGTGTACTCGTTAGCCCTAACTTTGAATCTGTGTAGGCATCGCCGCGCGCTTCGGCAATCTCCGCAAGATCGCCTTCACCCGTTGCGTTTTCATCTGGTCTGTCTAACTCATCAACCAAGGTGATCACGGCAGAATCACTCGCCAATTCAGTTGCAGAGCCCGCCCACGCAAAACGTAAAGAGACACCGGCTATGCGTTTCTTATGCTTGGTTGATTTTTTATCGTACTTAACCCAAAGGCTCTTGGCTTCTTTAAACATCTCCACCATTTTGGGCTCAACAACATTGTTTATGTTCGATTCTGTTGGTCCCACATAAATAATCGGCGCCGGATCATCATCCAATTTCCAGCCCATCACATTCTGCATAGTTGCAGATTTACCCATCTGCGTACCCATCACAAAAGTGATACGTGTATAAAGCGGTGATGTAAATGCATCACAAACGGGCAGCATATAAGGTGTAGTATTGGTATCGAAAGGACCAGGGATCGGAGAGCCTGGTGGCATCACTCGATTTTCAGTCGCCCACTTCGCCGCATTCCTCATCGGTTTCGCATTCAACATTGCTGCGCTGTTCTGCAAGATACTCGTCAACAAAATTGTAGATCCTGTCAGCGGTGGCAGAGCGGATGCGGCGGCATTCGATGTCGATTCTATTTTTACATTGCGCAGGATCATCTATTCCAGCCACCTCGGGCGCGAGTCTAGCCCCTAATCCATTGAGTTCCGATGCATATAGGCTCGATATTGCATACATAAACTGACCTAAATCCTCTAAATCAATCACTTTCTCCTCAGCTTTCTTAGCGTCAACATCTGCCTTACGCCGTTTAGCCATGGTTAAAAGTAGATCTTCACCGTCCTTAGTGCCTTCGATGGGACCATTTTCAGCTTGCAGATCACCTATCTGTTTACTTACTTCTCTTTCTGTCAACCAATCAACAGCCTCTTTTGTATTAATTGAGATCGCTTTACCTCTACCCCCGCCCCCACTTGTAGGCATCCCTTGTGTAATAAGATCCCCGACATGCTTAGGTGATTTCTCTAAAATATCAGCGAGGCCATTTCGATTAACGTCCATAAAACTCCTCAGTAAGAAAGGACAAATTAAAAAAAGGTTCAAAGTGAAAACATTAAAAACTCCTTTCTTTTGGTACCAAGTCCTTTCTTTTTAAAATAGATAGTCATTTGATCTAAAAATATTTTCTAGCTAAGTCCTTTCTTTTTCGAGAAAGAAGAAAGGACCTCTTTTTCAACCCTAAAACGTCATAAATCCGGCGAGTGTTGGCCCCGTGGAGTACTCAGGTCCCAGAAGGACCCGCACCACTAGTCCTCGCTATTGTTCAAGTTTTTACATCGATATCAGGAAGTATCACAGAAGGTTTAAATATTACTTTGTATCGATATGAGCTAACGTTTAATGAGTCAAGTTGTTCTGCAAAATATGTCACATTGTCTGACAGCCCAAGATAATGTTTTTTGTACTCGTTATCACCAGTCTTACACGTTACTGATATTTTGGCTGGTGTCGGTTCAATGGAGCATTTACCCTCAACAGTTAACATATAAGTATCTGTTATGCCGTTATAAAACACTATACGTCTATCGACTTGAAACATGTCCGATGCAGTTGACAGATTCTTTGACGCTATTTGTGCATCTGTGCAGCCGAACATTAGAAACACCACAGAAATAACCATTAATATTTTTTTCACACTCTTCTCCTTACTTACCCCACAAAACTATCCATTTTTCAGTTGTTGTTCGAGTAGCTGAACTTCTAAATCATGTTGCTCTTTATCACGCTTATCTCGCTCTTCATCACGCTTATCCTGTCGGACTCGGTACATCCAATTGATAGCAAATGTCAGCACAGCCAATCCGATACTTGCAGCTAATATCCAATCATTGGTTGTTAATACACTACCTGCTGCTGTCGATACTGATGCACTATATGCAGCGGTGCTTATAGCTTTTTGAATAGTTGGCTCACTCATCGTTTACTCTCTACCCAATGGGTTAAACGTTGCCAATCAGCATTACATCCTTGAAATTTGGCGATTAATATCAATGTGTACTCAGCTAATTCAGCGTTGGTTTGTGCTGAGTAATCAGGGGTTAAACAATTGCTTAGCATATTGTCAGGGGGGAACACATACTCTGTCTTGCTTACTGTCACTGTGCGTACAACTGGCGGCTTGCTTGAGCAACTGAGTAACATCATTAGGCACAGCAGTATTAGCCCATTTTTGAATAGTTTCATTATGCTTTACCATCTGATTTAATTTGGATTTAGCAACGACTAGCTGATTGTTAATTCGTTCTTTGTCTATCGCATTCTGTTTGTTGAGTGCCGCCGACAAATCCAATTCAAGCATCAATTTATGCTGCTCAGCTTCTTGTGTAGCAACAACATTGGACAATACATCTAAATCAACAATCAGTGATGTTCTCTGTACTTCTAATGATTCAATGTTTGCCTGAGCTGTATCTAATTGCAGTTGCCTCATGAGTCCGAACGCCACAGCTCCGGCCAAGGCAAACATTAAAATAACGGTTTTATTAAATGGGTTCGGCATCAATCCCCCTTAAGCAAAGTTGCCTTTCAGACTCGCGACGATTGATTAAACCATTGAGCTTGCGGCCATCTGCATACACCCAACGAATCAGCTCATGACATGCGCCCACTCTATCACCGGCTAACAACTTCTTTCTCAGAGTTGAATCAGCAAACGCTTGATGACCCACGTTATAGATAAAACTCAAGTAAGCACCGTGTTCGCTATTACTTAATTCAATTGATGAAGTTAACTTCATCAACTGATAGTTATGTTGGCTTAAATCAGTTGCTAGCTGTTCTAAGCACTCTTTCTCTGTAAATGTCTGATTATCTTTGAGCTCTGCCCCCGTATGACCGTAACAGCTAGTCAAAACGCCAACGGGATCAGAATAAGAACTAAGCACTTGACCTTCATGCTCAGCAATTAATGCACCACCACCCGCGACGCTAGCCGCAAAGCCAAACATCATCAACTTTCTAGAAATGTTCATATAGTTATTCACTGGTTAGTGATTTAAGTGTTTGATTAAAAATATCGCTATCCATCTCAACCCCAACAAATCCACAGCCCAATTCACTGCATGCTTTTGCTGTGCTGCCAGAGCCCATGAAAGGATCGAAAACAACCATTCCCATACGAGCACTTGAACTAATGATGTGCTTCATCAATTTCAAAGGCTTTTCACAAGGGTGTTTACCTGGATAAAATTGAACTGAATCGAAGTCCCACACATCTGTGTAGGGAACATCTTTAGTCACGCTAAATGGCCTGCGTAAACTCTCATATTGTTGACGTAAACCATCATAATCACGCCTTAACTCTATATAAGAGCGGTGCAATACATCGTATTCAGTCGTTAACTCTTTATGGCTTTTATTTAAAGTCCCTGCTTTTTCAACGAACAACCGCTGTAATGCAAGATACTGAGCCTCTGTTGGTAACTTCCATTGAGAGGAACTAAACCAATGGCTACACATCTGAGTGTTAGTTGCCTCATTCACTTGTTTACTTTGAATACCGGCTTTCGCCTTTGCATCACGAAAGTAAGCAATAAGCGGTTCGAACACAGCCCCTTTCAACTCACTGCATTTATCTGAATAGCCAGAGTTACCTTTGGCAAATCCTTGCGCACCATAATGTTCAGCAAAAATTATCCGCTCTGTTTGAGAAGCAAACTTTCTCAACCCTTCTTTACGGTGCTTACGATGAACGCCGTTCTTTTTTCGCCAAACGATATGATTTAACACATTAAAACGACCATCAATTAACACTTCTACTTTTGCAGCTAGCCGCTCTGAACAAAACAAATATAAGCTGCCAGCAGGCTTTAATACTCGCCACATTTCAAACAATATAGAGTCCAACCAAGCTAAAAAATCGGCTTCATCATCCCACTGATTGTCCCAGGCATCTTTTTTCACTTTGAAGTAAGGAGGGTCCGTTGCAATCAAATCAACTGAGTTATCATCCATCCTCTTTAATACATTCAAACAGTCATCGTTATATAGCGTAAATCCGTTTTCTATTGTTATTTTTGTCATTGCTTATCCCTAAAACAAAATACTGGGTGGCTTTGTTAATGGCATAAAAAAACCCGCACGAGGCGGGCAAGGAATGCGATGTCAATTTAAACGGCTCAGTTAAATACAACAACTTCGAGCTTATAAATATCCTAGCGTTTTTTGAGTAAAAAAAACGGTCATATGTGACCGTTTTACGGTAAAAACTGACCAAAAACCCCATTTTTAGGTTCAGACGGCCTTTAAAATCCCTTTTTTTACATTAAAAAGGGTCACTCAACTGACACCCCTCTATGTTTCCTCACTCTTGATTGGTTAAAAAACACACTACCATTGCATACTTCTCAGAGACTGATGCAACGATCACCACTCTAGCCCATGCTGTATATGGGTTTGGTATGGAGAGCAAATTCAATGAGATCTTAGGAATGTCTTAAAAAAATATACTTTTGAAAGCTTCAACTGATTATTGGCACGAAATACAAAAGTGGTAAAAACCACCACTTACTAACATTCAATTTTTTGCTGATTATTGGTGAGAAAACTTGTATTTTTGAGGGTTAAAGCACGGACTTCAGCTGAGTGCCAAAGCCACGTGGCGTACTTTCATTATTATGGTGAATCGGGGTGGAAATTAGGAAATTATTAGCTTGCTTAACATTGTGCGATAAGGTCGCGGCCTATCGTTATGAGTTATATTTTGTCACTATACTTTAAAACAACTTTTAGGAAATCCGTTGGTTTAACAATCCGTAGCTCAAACTTTTCAAATATAGTAGGCGAATGTTTATATATGCCCTTGTCTGATGTTACGAAACAACCTCCGTACTTATGGGCTTCAAATACATGGAAGCAATCAGCTTCTCTTTTTATAGGATGTCCATTACCAGCAATTATCTCTGTTATTTCTGCCAATTGTGCCTTTTCTTGACTCGTGAGATTTAACTTAACCGTTTTTCTAGAACTTACTGCTAGATGCTTTTTTTGTTCTGATGAATTCGGGTGTTTCATCTCTGCTTCTACAGAGTGCATAACCATTATTTTCTTTTTGTTCTTACGTAAAAGTTGCTGAACTTGATCAGAAGCAATTATGTCTTCTTCGCTACCTGAGTCAAAAGCACAGGAGTCAAAGAAGACGAAATTGTCGTAGGGATTAAAATCCACTTTGGTCTCCAAAAAATAAACGCGCACTTAAAGCGCTTGTTAAAGGGCATTTATACATAGCTAGTGTTCTGGTCTAATCCCATCTTTTCAAAAATATAAAAAGTACGATCACTCAGTGCTAAAAAAAAATAGAAAACAACAAGCCTCTGCCATTAGGCGTTCAATAAACAAGCAAGAATAATTTAATTTTGGTGCCCAAGTTATTTTTTAGTACAAACGAGGATTTTTTATTACGCTTCGCTTAATGAAGATTCTAAGTTTCCACTCCTTCTTGGAATAAGGAGTGGGAACTCGCGACTGCAGCCTCACCGCAGGTGATAAATGTAGATACACTCTTGATTGATGTCTATACCCGTGAGACTTCAAGCTGCAGGATTCAGTTGGAATGAAAAGTCTTTTAGACAAGGTCATTAATTGCTCCTGCATAAATGACATTTCCATCATCCTTGATCGTCAGCTGAACATCGAGCCTAGTCATTCTAAGTTGGTGTTTAATAACACAGTATAAAAGGCCTTGCTTTTACATATAAAGAGGCCAACCCTTTGGGAGTGTGTAAAAGCGCCTACTTCTGCGTTGTATCACCTTAAAAGGCAATAAGCATTTTGGCAATAATACGCCTTGAATTAGGCACTTTTACGCACTCTGAAAACATGCATCTTGAAGTATCACGGGTATAAATGACTAACGAACGATTCTTATTCCTCAAAACTCTCCATGAATACATCAAAAGGCTCAAAATCAAAATAATTTGTATGTTCTAAATCCCACCAAGCAAATGATTCGCTGTTCACTCCAAAATCAATTTCTTTATGTATTTCGCCAACTCTTTCCCTGACTCCATTAGGAATTTTATCCTCTAAATAATCTTCATCATTCATAATGGCTGTAGCAGCAAAAAAACAAACCATGGGATTTTCAGATAAATACTGGTTAGTTAACAAGGTGTCATCGATATTTTCGTTGTTGTTAAAAGCCGTTGATGACAACAGAATATGTTGAGCTTGACGCCTAATAGAACTAGCAACTTCGATCTCGTTTTCAGTCTTTTCTTCTTTTAAAACAGATGAAAGTAATAGTTTTTGAGCGTACTCGGCTACCTCAGGATCAGGATTAATGCCACAGGATAAAGCATGAAGCATCTCAATTGAATCTTGGTCATTGTTTTTTGCTTTTGAAAAAATCGCGTCAATATGTAGCTTTGATACATCTAAATTATCAACAAGAACGGTATTGAGATTATCTTCAACCCCTTTATTAGCGATATCCGATGAATAAAGAGGTGTTGAATCAGTAATGGCAGATGGCATGAAAAACCTTTTCATTTTTTATAAAAATAAAAAATACAGCTTCCATTAAAGTAAATCTTCCAAAAAAACAAAAAATTTCTAAAAAAAAAACATAAACATTGATAAATTGTACTGGTCAACCCAAATTGGACACTTTTAGTTGAGAATATTCAAACTCTACCGGTGACAGATCACCATTAGCAGAATGCAGCCGCTCTAAGTTGTAGTATTTCATATAGGCAGCCACATCTATCTTCATAAACTCTCTTGTTGGTTGATTAACTTTAAAAAGCCAATCATGTTTCAGACTACCAAAGAAACGCTCTACGACTGCATTATCCCAACACGCGCCCACATCCCCCATGCTGGCACGGATCCCATAACTCGATAACAGCCTACCGAATTGCTTACTGGTATACTGTGAGCCTCTGTCACTGTGAAATACTAGGCCTTTAGGCGGTTGCCGAAGATTGTAAGCTTTCATTAATGCCTTAGATATCAAGTCTGTCGTCATGCGTTTATCTATATGCCATCCCACTATTCGACGTGAATATAAATCCATCACTACAGCTAAATACATCCAGCTTTCACCCGTTTTCAAATAAGTCACGTCACCCGCCCAAACCTGATTAGTAGAAGTTGGATTAAAGTTCATGTTTAGCAGGTTATCAGCAACGCTATCGTTGTGTTTTCGCTTTGTTGTCACCTTATAAGCTTGCCGTTGAGTAACCTTGAGTCGTAAACGTCCCATGATTTTACGAACTAAATAGCGGCCAACTTGATAGCCTTCTTTGCGTAATCGCTTCACCATTTCACGGTTCCCTAGGCGGTTCTGTCGCAAAACCAGATAACGTCGCTATAAATGAAGCGTGTACTATCCTTCAGCTACAACTATCCCGCTAAAGAGTAAAACTGCTCCCATGGGGTCATGTTGCGATCCGTTTTCATTTGTCCCAGCTTAATCATTGACCAAAGCTCTACACCTGCTAATGTTGCTTCAGCCCCAATCCAAGACTGCCATCCTAAGCATTGATGCATTTTTCCTTTCACTTTTCGGTGACTTTACTCCACTATATTATTGAGATATTTAATTTCAAGTACCTCAATCATCAATAACATGCATCCCATTAACCACAACCGAATATTAAGGGCATCAAGTGCAGCGATATTGGCCCCACTTTTATCAATGACAACCCGATGTGGTAGTCCATTATGATTAATCGCTTTGTTGAGAAACCTCAGTGCAGCGGCTTCATCGCGCTTCTCACTCAAATAAAAATCAATTACTGCGCCAAATTTATCAACAGCTCGATAATAGTAAACCCATTGGCCTTTAATTTTGATGTAGGTCTCATCCATCCGCCAAGTACCAGATACTTTCCGTTTTTTTCTTCGAAAAATGACTTCGAGTTGCGGAGCATATTTGATAACCCAACGGTTCAGGGTTGAGTGATCAAAATGAATATTACGTTCAGCAAAGATCTCCTCAATTTCTCGATAACTGAGTTTATAGGCCAAGTAGTAACGCAGTGCCTGCATGATAATCGCAGAAGGGTAATGTCGGCCTGAAAAATTGAGTGTCATAAATGTAAGCATAAAAAGTGATGTTTAGATCATAAAGCATTTAGGATATTTGCGACAGAACCAATAAACGAACGTAGGCGTCATGGCCGAATCATCATGAATGAAAAGCAAACCACAAGCTGCCGTACAAATGGCTAAAAACAAGCCCATGACTGCAGCAACAAAGTTGCTCATTAGATGTTTGTTCATATCTGACATTCGCCGTTGTTCTGTGATTGTCATTTTCTTACTTTCAGTCAATGAAGCAAAGCTTCTTAACGTAGGTGCTAATTGCAGAGAAAGTAAGCAGAAAAGAGCTGTTAATCCCCATATCCCTTCTCTAATCGAACAACTTAGCCAATCAAAAATCAAGGCAAAAATACCGCTAAACACACATAGGTGCACCCAAAACCGACACTCCCAACTTAACCTTTGCATATACCATCCCTTGTATCTATGGCTCAAATTAATCAGGCCGCTGAAACGAAATACTGCTGATAACGCCCCTTTAACTCGGGTGGCAGGCTCTCTAACGCACTTAAACTACAACCTGCAGCAAGCAAGTCACGTAAAATGCTATTGATCGCTTCTTCCCTGCAAAACTGCACTTTAAAAGAGCGGCCTTTTATCTTTTGCTCAATCTTTTGCAAATACCGATTTAAATCATACGTGTAACGCATGGTGTGTTTTGCTTTCTTAATGGTATCAAAATCATCAATAAAGCTGAGCGTCACTAGCACCGAATCATCCGTTCTTTTAATCGATGAGTCTACGTAGCCTTTTTCAAATAACGCATCACTCAAATCGCTTGGCTGAACACCTTTTGATAAATAAGTCGCAACCAATTTGGCTTTTAACTCATTAATGTTTTTTCTCATTTTTAATCGTCCTTTTTTAACTTTGATGAGGTGGCATACAGACAAGCATCGCGCCAGATTGAAAACATATTGTTAGTCTCAACGGCTAATTTTTAAAAAAGCTCGCCGCCACATCGTGTTTCGTATAAACACGAGTCATAGTTGAATTTAATGTGACTCGGAATAAAATATTTCTTCTCGAATCCCTGTTTTATCAATTCAAACTCCAACATAGGCTTCCTCCCTCTACCCACACAATTCCAATTGTTCTGATATGTTTTTAATCACTTGTTTAGCTTTCGGGTGACTGAGTTTGCACTCTTTCATCAACTGCCTAACCTTGATACTACCAATATCAATCAGAGTGTTGTTTTCACTAAAGGCAGCTAATTCATTATCTTGACTAAGTGTTCCTGTGCTGTTGCTGCTCGTTGTATCTGCGTTCCTGCCTGTTCCTTCTGTATCTCCTTTTGCAAGAGAATAACTCTTGCATGAAAGAAAGCTGATATGGCAAAACAGGCAATAATCACAAGTTCGGTCAACACGCTGACACAGATTGCCCACTGCGTTAATGAGCTACCACTTTCACCAGGTGAATATAATGCATTCCGCTGCTCTGTTATTTTATTGATTGGTGATTCAGTTGCAGACACCACACCGTGCTCTGCAACAGCTTTTAAATAAGCTTCTTCTTGCTTATTCAAGCTATCGAGTTTGTTTTGATCTAACACGCTGAGCTTATCAGCAACTGCATAATCCATCGTATAATGCATGGCAAATATGCTTGCACCGGATAAACATAATAAAAGCCCACTGGCGATCAACGTCACAAACCAATTGACGCTATTTTTAATAAAAAAAGTTAATAGCGGTTTGACGCACTCAAACAGCACTACCAGTGACACCATTGCAATAACAACAATAACGGGCAAACCTTCAGATAATTGACGCATAGCATGATAAGACAGCGCCGCCTGTGCTGATAAAATGAGGCCACCCAGCACTAATGCTGAGATAAAAAACACTTGATATTGCTTTAACTCATTCATTCGATAATGTCCCTATTATTAAATTAGCAGCTCACCTTCCGCCCTTCTGAGCCAATACATGTAAGATTTTTCCGAATCAAACCCGACTAGGGCCCAATTCTTTTTGCAGATGTAGCGAACGCGCAAAGCGCGGCGGCAATCTTGGCTTAAGTGCTCAATTTGTTGGTCATATTGATAAACATGATCGGGTACTTTCTGTTCGACACTTGCACTACTTTCAATTCGAATTTCACCGAGCTTGTCACAGGCACTGCGGCTACCATAGCCGCCGCCGTACTCTTGCCCACGCCAATAGCGGCCCCATATTGTTAATTCACTACGTAATGTTTTGATACTCATTTTATTAATGTGCAATTTGAGCCATCCCCATCACCTCAATTAAGGGCAATCTAAAGACATCTTCACAAATCGCCATTAACGCGTCATAGCTCACTGGGCATTCGCCCTGCTCCCAGCGGCGATAGGTTTTATCACCAACACCGAAGCGTTCGGCCACCTCACTTTGTGTCATGCCTCGGATCCCGCGCCCAATTTTCAAAATCTCAAAGCCACGCACTTTTTTAACCATATTTTTATCAGCATCACTCATCATCTGCTCCGGCTTTTTTAGTCAAATAGCTGTGATAATCATTCAGCGCCCGCAACATGCCGGCATCCAGCGTACTCCTTACATAAGTGCGTAATAACAAAGGTAATGCATGATTAAGAATGCGCTCACCCACCATAGTATCAACGCCCATGTCAGCAATAATGGTCCGGCATAATTTGCGCAACGCATGGCTAGTAAAATACTTAAACCGAATTGACTCACTCCAATACTGTGCGGTACGAATTGAAATAACGTCACTACGGTCCCCGGCAAATAAATATGAGCGTTTACCGATATGTTTTAATTGCCAATGTTTGTATTGCTGTAGCAACCCTTTAGCCGCACCAGTTAACGGTAGTCGGTGAGCCTGCTTAGTCTTGGTATCTAACGCGGGAATAGTCCAGTAATCGCCCGCGAAATGCGACCACTTTGATTGTCGGGTTTCATCAATGCGCGAGCCGAACATGATCATCAACATAAATAGCATTTTTACTGGTGGCTCTGCTTTTTTAAGCGCGTTAAAAAGAACTTTTAGATCGGCAGCACTCAATTGTGCGTCGACTTCTGGCGGTAGCGTGAGACTCAATTGCACTCGGTAACTATCCAAGGGGTTTTTACTCAACAAACGCAAGTCACAAGCGGCACTTAAGGCGCGTTTTAATACATTAACCGTCAATTTAATGTAGTGCGGTGCATACTCATCGGCGAGCATGGTTTTAACTAACTCAGTATCAACTGTGATGAAATCCAGTTTTGACAGCAATACAGTCCCCACTCTTGGCGCTAAATGGCTTTTAATCATGCTCCGGCAATTGCGGCGCCAGCTATCGCTCAACGTATGATTATCTTGAATATGGCCTAAATACCAGCGGAGTAAATCCGAGACTCTGACCATCTCTGCCGAGCTAACCAGCTCACCCGCCGCCACCTTAGCCAGACGTTTGGGCAAATCATTCACCAGAGTCTTTAAACAAAGGTGCGGCCAATTACCCTGTTTTTTCCACGCGGCTTTACCTTGGTTAGGCAAAATCAAATGTACCGATGCCCTGCCGCGTTTGCTAATCGCTCTTAATCGCAATTCAGGGTACCGATGATCTCGAAACTCACGCGACGAACTATCAGCCAACCATCTTTTAATTTGACTGTCATTGAGTTTGCCATACTGCACACTGCTCATTGTTGTCCCGTTCTATAACTTTGCCAATCAAACATCAGCCATGGACCACCACCCTCCAGAACTCTTTCAATTACCCTCTTTCCAAGGGTTTCAACAAGGTTATTTGCATCTAAATTTGTTAAAATCCCCGTAGGTAAACATGCATTACTACGATCATTAACTATTGAGTTCAGTGTAAGTTGTTCATTAACGTTATTACGCTGGACTCCTACTTCATCGATAACCAATAAATCAAACCCACTTAAGCGAGCCATCAATCTTTCTTCCGTTTCCTTGCTATCTTTGCGATATGTATCTCGTAAACGCATCATAATCTCAGAAACGGTAACAACGACAGCTTGCTTACCGTTATCAATAAAATCATTAGCAATAGCGCTAGCAATATGATTCTTACCTGTCCCTGGTGTTCCTGAAAAAATAAAGCCGCTACACGAGGGTGATTCATTCTGTGTAGCTAACCACCCTTTTGCAGAATCAAGCATTTGCTCTTGGCTCTCATAACGAATTTGATAATTATCAAGAGAACAATTTTGATGTTTCTTTTGAATACCGCTTCGCCCTAATGCCCGTTTAGCTCTAGCTTCCTCACGATGTTGATCACATTGCCTAGCAAATTCACTCGCTTCCTGAGCTCTTAACGCAATTAACTGTTCATAGCTGTATGGTGCTGAATATTGTTTTTTAATTTGTTCCATGATTAGCCTCTGTAGAATTCACTGTCTGGCCCTGGTACAAACTGACTTCCCGACTTAGGACACTGGTTGATATTATGTAATTGATTGGGTAATTGAATAGGTGTGTGCCACATCTGGCCGCGAATGAACTTGGTGATCCCCAGTGCAAATTGGCCGTTAGCATTTGTCCCCCAGACGCTTGGATCAGACTGGGTCAGCCAGTGGATAGCCTGCTCTGCATCTTGGTCGGTGAGTTTTTCATCTTTCCATGCATTCCAAGCACTTGTGTCGGTACCGCCTTTGCGGTGTGCAGGATAAACGGCGAACAAGTCTTTAAATGCTTGAGGCTTGGTATTACGTTTCTTGCCTGACGCTTTGTCTGGTTTTGAATTTGAATCAAAATTTTCAGCGTTAGGCACAGTAATATTTAAGTGTTTCTTTTTTTTCTTTTGTTTATTTTCTAAAGATGTTTCTTTTATAGTTGCGGATTTACCGACATTCGGTTTACCCGTCGGACGGGTTTTCCGTCCTTCGGTGATAATTTGAGTAATTGCCGTGGGATACACTAACCAATCAGTATCAACAATATGGCCTTTTTCATCTCTAACAAGTTGTTTTTGAAGATAGTTAGCTAACTGTAATTCTTTTAATATGCGAGAAAGCTTATCTTTTCTGCAATTAGGTGACTGCGACTGTAACCATTCATTATTAAACTTCCAGTTGACAGGCAAGCTCAGCATAAAACCTAGTAAACCACGAGCTTCAAAGCTCAGTAGCTTATCCTGCGTGGTCAAATTGGGGATCACAGTAAACTCCTGTGACACATTCGCTTTATAAATCGCCATATTTCTCCTTAGCAAATCCTGTGCTTGATTAATTCAATAATCTCAGCTAGCATAAATTTGCCTTATCTAAGGTGTTTTACATTAAGCCTGCTTGTCGTCAAACTGCGCAGGCTTTCTTATTTCTGGTGTTAATTTTGTCTGCTCACCCTTTTCCTTTGCTCATAACCATCCCTACAATCGGCATCGCAGAACGGCTTAGCAATAGGTTCATGGCAGTTATGACAGCGGCCAATTTTCGGGAGTCTTGGGGTTTTGACGCGATTAGCCATGGCAACATTGATGTTTAATTGCTCTTGCGCAGCGGCGCGATCGGCACAATCACTCATGCACTAGACTCTTTGTCGGTTTCTAGAATTTCAGGGAAAACATCTGGCCTTAAATCATGTTTAGTGACGAAACCGTCACAGCACTCAATAATTGCTGCTACATCAACAGATTGTATTTTTCTACTCCCGTTAATGTATGAACGAATTGAAATTTCCGCTTTTGATAACGATAAAGCCAATTTACTCAATAGTATTTTTTTGTCATTAAGGGGCAGTGAATTGAAATAATCTTTTAGTGTCACCCTGTATACCTGATTTACAAAATGTATACAAACCTTAATGGCAATGTATACAATAGTCAAATGCTAATTTCAGAAATGTCAATATATTTGCCTTGATGTTATACAGGGTGTATTATTAATCGGTATCTAAACGAGGAAGTTAAATTGACAGCCATAACACAAAAACCTATTTGGGCCGTAAATGCTCAAGAAGTAATGAGCAAAAAAGGTATTCAGAAAAACCAATTGCTAGATGTTTTTGGGGTAACAACCACGGGTGCTGTCGTTCACTACTTTCAGGGTAGAAGAGAACCATCAGTCAGCGGAATACAAAGATTAGCTGATAAACTAGAAATGCAACTACCTGATTTGCTAGGTATTAGAAATGACTCTCATTCTGAATTAGCTAAAATGAACGGGCAAATGTTGACAGATGCATTGCAGATATTGATCAGAACGATAGATGCGACGGTTGAAGATATTGGCGTATTTTTTAATCTTTATCAAAAAATGGGCGCAGAAAACATTATAAGAGCTGCTAACATTTTAGCTGATGTTGGTGAATCAGAAAGCAATGTTACTGCTGTTATTAAAA
Source organism: Shewanella surugensis (assembly GCF_023284005.1). Lineage (GTDB taxonomy): Bacteria > Pseudomonadota > Gammaproteobacteria > Enterobacterales > Shewanellaceae > Shewanella > Shewanella surugensis. The sequence continues at coordinate 35,240 of NZ_JAKIKS010000019.1, read as the reverse complement.
TTCAAGAGATATCAAGAAAAGCAATGAACTGTTAACCTTCGTTTTTTACCAAAGATAGATTATTATTTTTTATTGATGATGAGATTGCAAGGAGCCTTTGATCACATAATACGATTTGAATTATCTTTTTCTCTAAATCTGGATTTAATTCTGCCTTAGCCCTTGAGAAAGCAATCCCTTTTAATTCATCCAACAAATCAGCTTGAATGCCACAGGCTGTGTCTGATTTGATTTTTGAATTTGAACAAACTACAGCAGCGATTTTTTGTGTGGAAACATTTGATTTTACATTTCTTTTTGAACAAAAAAAATCATTGCTTACTTTTTTCAGCAGATGTAATACAAAAAAAATCATAATAATAAATAACACTAATGCACTATAAACCATAATTACTTTCCCTAACTTTATACCTATATTTCACTGAGATGCAAAAAAATATCAAAACAAAAATATTTATAGCTTTAACACCTTCAACATAAAGCCACTCTAAATAACCTGTATTAAAGTACATACGTTCTGAAAACCTAAATGCCTGAAGAAGTAGCAAACAAGAGAATATAATACATATAGTTAGGCTCTCTCTGGAATGTTCAATGTTTTTTGCTTTATGCATCCTTACAATTAAAAAAACCGAAAGAGTATCAATAGCTCCAAACGTAACATACCAAATAACCCTATCTAAAATAATATTTCCTGTAATCGCATAAATAACTGGTTCTAAGGTAAGCATTAATAAATTAGATAGCCCCCAAACAAGAAAACAAATAAAAAAAGAATCTATCTTTCCGAACTTTTTATACCAATACCCAAAACAGAAATAATACCCAATTAATAAAGCTATTCCCTTGAAATACAGGTTGCTATCCATATCATGCAATCCTTCATTTATTTATATAATTAACACGTAATTATGACGATTGCTTCAACAACGGAGGTTCATTTCCACTACCGTTCCCCAAAGGTGATGGAAAGGGGCTTATTCCCTCTTCACCTTTAACATTAATAATTATTGAAGTCTCAGTTGCATGTAACTTAGAAGCACAAACCACAACACTTAGTACAGCAAACCCATTCACTAGAATCTTAAACAATTTCATTTCTACCTCCTCATTTATATATACCAACCTAACGCGATATTGTATACATTTCAACATTAATTATACAAAGATTGAAATAAACTTGACCTTTATGTATATCAAGTATACATTTTGTATAACGCAAATAAAAGAAACCAAACAAAGGAGCCGAACATGATCTTAACAAAGTGTCCCCACACCGATAAAGAACGTATTGAGTTCTCCCTACTCGCTTTACTGCATTTCGCCTGTCTTATGTCTGTTGGCAACCCAATGGCCTGCCCTCGTGTTCAAAAGCGCTTAAATGAGCTGCAAGAGCGTCTTGATATCTTTAACCCAAGCCGCTTGTTCCGTGAAACATATTGTAAACAAGTCGGCAAATTAGGCGAACAGTTTAATTTGCAGCTAAAAAATAAACGTCTGTACGTTGGTCGCATAACAGCCGCATTAACAAGCACTTCCATAGAAACAACCAAAAAAACAGCGATTGACAATATTGTCCATTTGTCTAATCAAGTCAACAGTAATCGTTAACTTTCGCACAACAAATGGAGCTTGTTATGTCTACTCAAAACGCTACTTGTATCAGCATGTTACACCAAACGCATTCAAACGCCCCTGCTATCCACTATTGCAACTGCATGATAGCCAGTCTCAAGCAGACACAGCGTGACTATCCGAATGAGTCACATTGTTTCCAGCGCCTAATTCAACAGTGGCGGGCGATGCGCAGGGGTTTACGCAAACAAAAGTCACACATTGGTAGCGCTAAAGTCTAATAAACCTAAGTCTTATTAAAGCTGTTATTCAAAGGAGAGAATGATGTTTTTAGTCTTTGGTGTCACACGAGATGTCGCGAAAAAAACCGCGCTAAAAAAGTGCACGTTAGTTGAAGGATTTGGCAAAAACATGATCCAGCTCACACAAGAGCAGTATGAGAAAAAAGTCGATGACTTGACACAAAATCTCTATAAATCAATGAAACCTGTCAAGTTGAGTTACTCGCTATCATCACCTACTCGTGCCAAAGAGTTTTTAAAACTCGTTCAGCAGCAAGTTGAGTGCCGCGATTTAACCATTCGTTATCGCAAACCCACCGGAAAATTCAATCCAAAAACCAAAAAGCCAATGATGGCAATGACCGTATACAAAGGAGAAATACTTTGAGTACTAATACCCTAAATAATACCCAACTTGAATATGACGTTTTAGTCAATCAGGCGGCGCTGCATATTCAATATGCAACCTTACTCAATAATCAGCTAGCAACTGCCCAAGCTGCCGTTTTAAAGTCGCTCGAAACTGAAAACCCGCTTGATTGTTTCAACGCAATGAAAAACGCATTGTCAGTCCAAAGTTTGCTAGATGCTGTGTTTGACGCACATGAAAGCAATATCAGCGCAGAAAGCTTTTTAGCAAACAGCCTTCAAGCCGTTCCTTCCCATTTATGTTGCATCAACAGAATTAAATCAGAACTTACCAAAACTCAACTACCCAAGCTTAACGAACAAGGAGCAGCATAATGAAAGAACTACACGATATCGTCACCAATAAAATCGGTAACATGGTTGAAAATGGCACCATCGAACAACTAATCGAAAATAAGCTAGAAAGCTTACTCGCTGAAACAGTCAATGATGCGATGAAGAGTTATAGCTCGTTCGGTAAAGCATTAAAAGAATCGATTGAGAAATCAATTGGAACCAGCCTCAGTCAAGTGTCATTCCCTGAATATAATCATTTTGTCAGTCAATTAGTCGTCGAGAAATACAGTGAAGTTTTAAGTAAAGAAGCAGCAAATAACATTGATGTATTATTAAAAGACGAACTAAAACCCGTCCCAGATGTTATCGATGCACAAGCCCTATTAGATGAGACCAAAGAGTATTGGGAAGAATCAGCCCACTCTGAGGGTGAAGAAGAAATCGATATCAAATGGGATGAAAGTGATAGCGCGATCTATATGACGCTAAAGCATCCTGAATATGAATCAAACAACATAAAAATTAGCTTCTACAACCATGGTGAGGAAAGTGGCGTTTATCATATTGGTTATATTAATAAGGATGACAGACCTATCACTTCCGGCATTGGTCATGCAACCCATGCAATGGGATTAGCTGGCTACTTCTACAAGCTCTACTGCAAGCAAACCAAAATCCACGGCCTCAGCAATATTTATGATGAAGCAATCTACGTAGGGTTCGATTAATCATGAATATGCTCATCCAAGGCGGCGAAGATTGTCGTCGCCTTCAATATCTCTTGTTATTAACCGACATTGAGTCTGACGCCATCAAAAGCGCCTTGATTGATCATTACGCTCGTGGCTACGGTGTCGGCTCAGCAGCAGGTGCTAACGGTATCGATACCAGCAATTTACGCCGCTCGATGCGCTCACTAAATAAAGTGGCACGTATCGTTGAGCAAATAAAAGAAATCGATTGGGTCAACCACTCTGAACGACTTGTAAAAGAGGTCAGTTGAGTGACTGCCTACGCCGAAGAATTGATCGAGTATGTCATCGCCAACAGCGACAAAATAAATAGAGAACAGGCCATAGCATGGTTAGACGTTAATGCTTCAGCGTGTTGGCAAATGAAAAGCGCAGACAAGGAAGAGAAATGAAATTTAGAGTATGGGACTCAAAATTTAAAAAATACATCAATTCTAGCGATGTCAGGATAAACGCGTCCAACGGTGAATGTCATGGCGTCAGGTCAGGCGGAAACGTTCCTCATTGGCATCTTGAGCAATTCACTGGCCTGAAAGATAAAAACGGCGTCGATATTTGTGAGGGGGACATTGTTAAGTGGGGTCATGTAGAGGGGTTTATTGAAAGAATTCCCCGTATAGCGGTTGCTAAGCTGTTCCCCGCTCTGCATTTCGAGACAACCAATCTGGGAGAGCATAATCATGAATTTCATTATGGCAGCTTTTTATACGCTCGATGTATAGATAAAGCCATGGAAGTGATCGGCAATATTCATGAAAACAAGGAAGATGAATAATGAATAAATCAATCATGACTAGAAAGCTAAAGCCCAATGGCTACATCGCAGTTTGTCAGTGCGGAAAGACGGTAGGCGCTATAGATCTAAATCGAACAGACAGGCAGGACTCGAGCAGAATTCTAGGTAAATGGATTATGGATGGCTGCGAGCTTAAACCTAAGTTTGCTAGCACTTGGCAAACGGACGTTTCACCATGTATTTGTGGAGGTTAATCATGACTTCAGAACAACCTAAACCCATCGTAAAAACCCATGTCGCTTTCTGGGTTATTCCGTACATCTATTTATTCAAGTTGTTTTGCTTCATCAATGGCGTTCGCTATGAGCGCCGAATGATATCAAAAGTCATCGCGAAAGGAATTAGCTGGGAGAGAGTTCAATGAGTTTAATCATGAAAGGCAATGCCTCAAACACAAAGCAAGTGACTACATTAGGTATTCATTTACGTAAATTTCGAGTTGAAAACGAAATGACACTCGTAAAAGTTCGACACAGTATCAACTAAATTCAAGGATAAGATTATGACATTACCAAATAGTATAGCCCCCGTTACAAACGCGCCTTACTGCGTAATTTCCGAGCAGTTGTTATCGGCAACCCAAGCAATGAAAACCCTAGGTGTAAGCAGAGCCAAATTTTACGAAATAGTCAAAGAAGCTGATTTTATTCAAACCGTTAAGCCAATGGTGTTAGTCACCAACGGTAGAAAGCAGTATCGTTACACAGAAATAATCTCATTCATTGAAAAGAAACAGGCATCGTGATTATTCCCCGCCATTAATGGCGAGGCTTCAAACTTTATTGGAATACATGTGTCTTTAATTCATTCCAATAAAGTTGATACGCCGCTTTCTGTTCATCAATCCAGTCATGTTTGTTATAGATCGCCATGATGCCACCTAGCTCATGGCCTAACATTTTTTCGGTGACATGCGGCATCACCCGCTTCTCACTTAACCGAGTTGAAATAGTGCGTCTAAAATCATGGGGAACAAAATGCTCATACTTGAGCACCTCATTTAGTCGCTGCACATAGCGGTTAATTGAATGAGTCGTCAAGCATTTATCTCGTTGGGCCCCTTCAATTAAATACTGCCGTTCGACACCATAGATAAAATCTAACAACTCCAAAATATGGATACTATGATCGCTAAGTGGTCGCCTTATAGCCTTGCCAGTTTTAGATCTTTCCTTGGGCAATACCCAAACTGCATCATCCAATTTAAACTCTGCTCGTTTCGCTTCCCTTATCTCAGCGTTTCGAGCGCCAGTTAAGATCAGCAACTGCACACACGCCTTAGTCTTAGGCGTCGCCCGGCTGGACTCGATCTGACGCCACAGCCCTGCAACCTCGCTCCACTCCAATACTCGGTCACGCTGAGATTGTGTCGTACCAATCGCTTTAATAGGGATATCTAAACAGAATGAGTCCTTAATCTCGCCTCTTGATTTTGACCACCTGATCACAGTTTTCAAGCGCTTTAAAATACTACCAGCATTAGCGGCCGAGGTGTTGGTACGGACTGTATCGAGAAACTTCACCCACTCTGTATACCTATAACGTTCGACATCGATGTTGTAGTTCGGCATAATATATTTATTAATGAAGCTCTTATACAGAATGACGCTTTTGGATGACAGTTCCTTGATTGCATAGATATCCATAAAATCATTGCAGATATCACCTAATAATCTACCGCCGGATTGCTGCACCGCATAGCAACGAGGATCTAATCCATCTTGCAAAGCTTGCCTAAGCTCACCCGTCTTGATGCGAGCTAGGGATAACTTCATGTCTGGATAGCGGCCAATTTTAATTCGCTGTTGCTTACCATGCCAACGAAAGCGATAATTAAACGTGATCATGGCATTTTTAGTGATTCTGGCGGTCAGGCCATCTCTATCAGCGACTTCTCGCGGGCCGTTGTAAGGCGATTTTATATTTCTTAACTTGCTATCCGTGAGAGACATGGTAATTTCCTTTTATTCTGTACTTTAAAGTCCATTGCCTGCAAGGTGCGCCAATAGCTTATATAAGCTTTTAGTTCAACTTTGTTAAGATCACCGCAGGGGCACATTTTTAACATTCGTGATGCACATTACGATGCACAATTTAAGTTTAACACTACGAAATGGATACGAATAGGAATGAACATGAAAAATAGTAAAGTATATTTTAAATTAATAAGATACATTGAATTTACATGTGAAACAGAACAATGATGAACACTCAAAAACAAGCAACGTTTTTTTGGCACGACTATGAAACCTTTGGTGTCAATCCAGCCAAAGATCGCCCTTCACAATTTGCGGGGATCCGCACGGATATGGATTTGAATATTATTGGTGATCCCGTTAATTTTTATTGCCAACAAGCAAAAGATTACCTTCCGGCACCCGAAGCGATCCTCATTACGGGAATAACGCCTCAACTCGCTAACTTAAAAGGGATCCCAGAAACAGAATTTATGGGACGAATCCATCAATATTTTAGCCAACCACAAACCTGTGTTGTCGGATACAACTCATTGAGATTTGATGATGAAGTTACTCGTTATGGTTTTTATCGTAATTTTTTTGACCCTTATGCCAGAGAATGGCAAAACGGTAATTCACGTTGGGATCTCATTGATTTAGTCAGGGCTTGTTATACTTTCAGACCTGATGGGATCATTTGGCCTGAAAAAGAAGATGGTACTCCGAGCTTTAAACTTGAAGCACTCACACAAGCAAATAATTTGAGCCATGAAAAAGCCCATGATGCGATGTCGGATGTTCATGCGACCATTGCCATGGCCCAGTTAATTAAAAACGTGCAGCCTAAACTTTTTGATTATTACTTTGGCCTTAGACGCAAGCAAGAAGTCAACAAGCATATTGATGTCCTTGATATGAAGCCCCTTATTCATGTTAGTTCAAAATTCAGTTCTCTCAATGGCTGCGCTGCCATTATCGCCCCCGTCGCTTATCACTCAAGTAATAAGAATGCGGTAATATGCATCAATCTCAATATGGATATAAGTCCCCTCATCGAATTATCCGTTGAGGAAATTAAAACACGTATGTATACCAAACGTATCGATTTAGCAAAAGATGAATTACCTATTGGAATAAAACAACTTCATATTAATAAATGTCCCTTTATCGCCGCAGCCAAAACGCTAACCGATGATAATGCTGCTCGCTTACAAATCGATAAAGCGTTTGCAAGAGAGCAGTATAAACGACTAAAGCAACACCCTGAAATTAGAGAAAAATTGGTCGCCTTATTTGAACTCCCTTATGAAGATAAAATAACCGATCCCGATCTTCAACTGTATAGTGGGGGTTTTTTTAGTGCCGCCGATAAAGAAAAAATGGATATTATCAGACATACCAAACCGAGTAATTTAGCGGCGTTATCTTTGGCGTTTGACGACTCAAGACTCAACGAAATGTTATTTCGTTATCGTGGGCGTAATTATCCAGAAACACTTGACGATCATGAACAAGATAAATGGCGCACTTTTTGTCAAGATAGACTCAATGATCCAGCCTACATGCTTAATTTAGAAAACCTTATCGAAGAAACATCCGCTGATGAGGAAAAACAAAAACTGCTTTCAGCCCTGTGCCACTACCTCCAAGCACTATGAAAGTGACTTAATCTATGCTGAACCACTACACACATTTTATTTTTCTATGCTAAAATTGCGCGCCAATAAGAAAAATAGCAGGAGTGGTTCATGCAGGATAGATTTATTGAACCCATTAAAACATTATCCAATTCATTAGCTAATGCGTTAACACCCTTATTAGATGACCGTTTTTCAGGGTATATTAGTGCCTCACAACGACAAAAACTAATGACTGTCACTCAACTTGATGAAGCACCATTACTACTTCAATTACTTCCCATTGCCGCCGCTTTATCTAAACCCACTATTAGCCATTTCTATGTCGGCGCAATAGCGAAAGGGGCCAGCGGCGATATTTATATGGGTGCTAATATTGAACTTCAAGGAAAAGCCTTATTTCACTCCGTCCATGCAGAACAAAGTGCCATTAGTCATGCTTGGTTAAAAGGAGAAAAATACATTAGTGACATCATCGTCAATGCATCTCCCTGCGGCCATTGCCGACAATTTATGAATGAGTTAGTCAAAGGGCATGCAATAAACATTCATCTTCCCAAGCAAACACCCAAAACATTAACCCATTATTTACCTTATGCTTTCGGTCCAAGTGATTTAAACGTTCAGCATCCATTATTATCACCACAATATCATCCACATTCACTGGATTCAGATGATCCCATCATGCAAGTTGCACTAGAGCATGCCAGTAAAAGCTATGCACCTTATACCCAGAATCATGCGGCAGTCATATTAGAAACGGTCGATGGAAAACAATACAGTAGTCGATATGCCGAAAACGCGGCTTTTAATCCATCAATGCTTCCGATGCAAATGGCGTTATCAGCGATGGTACGCCATGATCAAGATTTTAGTGATATTACTCGTGCCATCTTGGTTGAATCTTCGAAAGGCAAAGTCTCACTCATAGGCGCCACAACAGATGCCCTCAATGCGGTGAGTAACGTTGAATTAGAACATAAGTTGGCGATCCCTGCCTAGAAAGGCTGTTCAACATAAACTAACAGGCTGTCATTATTGATGACAGCCTGTTAGTTTGATAATCCTCGACAATCTTAGGCTCCTCAAATCGTTGAGTGTGTCTCCATATGATGAGTCAGTTGTTTTCTTAATTCCATCAATTTTAATGCCGACTCCCTATTTCTTACCTCTTCTTTCGTCACCGGAATCCATTCAGGTACAGGAGTCGGTGAGCCTTCGTCATCGACTGCAACCATAATGACAATACAATTGGTTGTTAAATGTCGCTCCGAGCCTTTCGGATCGCCCGCCTTGACCTCAATAGCTAAGTGCATAGACGTTCGGCCTGTATAACTGACTTTAGCCCTCACTTCCACGATATTGCCAACATAAATAGGTTTTAAAAAACGGATCCCGCCAGCATAAGCCGTAATACAATATTTTCCACTCCAACCTGCAGCGCAAGCATAGCCTGCAAGATCAATCCATTTCATCACGGCGCCACCATGAACCTTACCGCCAAAATTAACATCTGCAGGTTCGGCTAAAAATCGCAGCGTTATCCCATTTTCTGTACCTGACATAATCACCCTCAAATCATATTATGAATGCACTCAAACTCAAGTCAGTTGAAACTGTAATACTCAACTGGTTTGGCTATAAGTGTATGCTAAAACACCGGTCTCCCCAAATGAGAAAGAAAGATTAGACTTCGACTCAATAGTCACTCGAATAGAGCAGCAAAATAAAAAGCGCTGCATGAGCGCTTTTTTTGTATTAATATTTTAACTATTAGCCATTATTAAATGGAGAGTACTAGTGGATCAATTCGTTAGACTTTTTTAAACAATAATGACCCATTAGTTCCACCAAAACCAAATGAGTTACATAATGCGTATTCAAACTGATAATCTCTCGCAGTATGCGCAACAAAGTCTAAATCACAACCTTCATCAGGATTATCCAAATTAATCGTAGGGGGGACGATTTGATCTTTCAAAGCCAAAATCGTCACAATCGCTTCTACAGCGCCAGCCGCACCTAATAGGTGTCCGGTCATTGACTTTGTTGAACTCACTAAAAGGTCATAAGCATGATCACCAAAAGCCGATTTGACTGCTGCGGCCTCGGCTCTGTCCCCTGCAGGAGTCGATGTCCCATGAGCATTAATATAACCAATTTGTTCGCGAGTAATTTTAGCATCATTAATTGCATTCACCATTGCAACTGCCGCGCCTTCACCATCACTGGGTGGCGAGGTCATGTGAAAAGCATCACCGCTCATACCAAAGCCAACCAGCTCACCGTAAATGGTTGCCCCTCTAGCCTTAGCATGTTCATACTCTTCCATCACCATAACACCTGCTCCATCACCAATCACAAAGCCATCTCTGTCTTTATCCCATGGACGACTGGCCGCTTGTGGATCATCATTGCGAGTCGATAACGCTTTTGCCGCGCCAAATCCACCGACGCCTAATGGACAAGTCACATCTTCAGCACCACCCGCAACCATAACATCAGCATCGCCATAAGCAATCGTTCGCGCTGCAAAACCAATATTATGCACACCCGTCGTACAAGCCGTTGTCACAGAAAAATTAGGCCCTGTCATGCCATATTTAATCGACAAATGCCCTGCTATCATATTGATAATAGTACTCGGTACAAAGAAGGGAGATATTTTCCGGGGGCCACCTTTTGTCAAGGCGGAATGATTTTTCTCAATGAGAGGCAGCCCTCCCATTCCGGCACCAATTGCCGTTCCGACACGGCGAGGGTCTAATGCGTCCATATCCAGACCCGCATCCATTACCGCTTGTATTCCTGCAGCCATGCCGTACTGAATAAATAGATCCATTTTACGCGCATCTTTACGAGATAAATATTGCTCAATATCAAAATCTTTCACTGAGCCACTAAAGCGAGTCGAATACTCACTCGCGTCAAATTTTGTGATCGGAGCAATACCACTTTTACCTGAAATCAATGCCTTCCAGGAAGAACCTACAGTATTGCCTACAGGGCTGACTAAGCCTAAGCCAGTTATGACTACACGACGTTTAGACACGCTGCCACCTTCATCATTTGATTGGAAAATAATAATAGTATATAGAATATAGAATATAGAATATAGAATACATACTATTTATCTATATTGCCTAGAATGGCGAAAGCATTAAGAAATGGAAATGAGTGAAATAATTGACTTGATGACTCATCACCATCATAGACAGAAACAAAAACAGGCGGCAATTATGCCGCCTGTTTTCTAAGAATTCTAATTACTGATTCTTAGAAACATAATCAACAGCTGCTTGAACAGTAGTGATCTTTTCAGCTTCTTCATCAGGGATCTCGGTATCAAACTCTTCTTCTAGTGCCATAACCAACTCAACAGTGTCTAGAGAATCTGCGCCTAAATCGTCAACGAAAGATGCTGCTGATTTAACTTCTTCTTCTTTAACGCCTAGTTGCTCAATGATGATTTTCTTTACACGTTCTTCGATGTTGCTCATTAGTTTTCTTTCCTATTCAAATTACGCTCGTGCGTAAGATTATGAGTATTTTATTGAAATTCGCTGACAATGCAAGCTTAACTTGTGTGGTCTAACCACAAATTTAGCTTAAAATGGATATAAAATACCACCAAAATTTTCAATAATTGTCTACTACTTGTTTTTATACCATGTACATGCCGCCATTTACATGAAGTGTTTCCCCTGTGATATAGGCTGCCGAATCCGACGCTAAAAAGAGAACAGCATCAGCAATTTCCTGTGGCTTTCCTAATCTTTCCATTGGCACTTGTGACATAATAGCTTGTTGTTGCGCTTCCGTCAGCCCATCTGTCATATCTGTCTGAATAAATCCAGGAGCAATAGCATTCACTGTTATGTGGCGAGATGCAACCTCTCTTGCAAGAGATTTTGTAAATCCAATTAATCCCGCTTTCGCTGCAGAATAATTCGTTTGCCCTGCATTGCCCATCGTACCTACAACTGAGCCAATATTAATGATACGGCCAGCGCGTTGTTTCATCATAGGACGCATGACAGCTTTAGACGTTCTAAACAACGAAGTCAAATTAGTATCAACAATATCTTGCCACTCATCCTCTTTCATTCTCATTAATAAATTATCACGAGTAATCCCCGCGTTATTAACAAGAATATTCACTTCACCCGCTTTTTCTTTGATACTAGCAAAAAGTTCAGTAACAGACTGGGCATCGGTCACATTTAGCACCAAACCATGGCCTTTATCGCCTAAATAATCTTGGATTGCCGCTGCGCCTCGTTCACTGGTCGCCGTACCTATAACAATCGCCCCTGCTGACACTAAAGTTTCAGCAACTGCTCGTCCAATACCACGACTGGCTCCCGTTACTAATGCAACTTTCCCCGTTAGATCAAAATGAATACTCATTAAAATTCCTTATTTCAGTCAATGCTGAGAATGATGCGACATCGTTAATCGCTTGTGCTGAAATTGAACGATCGATACGTTTTGTTAATCCGGTTAACACTTTCCCAGGTCCTATTTCAAACAAACGCTCAACACCATCGCTCGCCAATCGCTCCACCGTTTCAGTCCAACGAACAGGACAATATAACTGACGTACCAAGGCATTTTTTATGTCATCACTCGCCATTGGTGAAGTAACATCAACATTATTAATGACATTAATAATGGGCGTTTTAAACTCAACGGCGGCTAAGGCATTCGCTAATTTATCGGCAGCCGGTTTCATCAAAGCACAATGTGAAGGCACGCTGACTGCTAGGGGCATGGCTTTTTTCGCCCCTTTTTCTTTACATAAAACAGCCGCTCTATCGACAGCCGCTTTTTCACCTGCTATAACCACTTGTCCAGGGCTGTTAAAATTCACTGGACTCACAACGGCCCCGAGTGCCGCTTGCTCACAAGCTTCAGTAATACTGTCGTTATCTAAGCCAATAATGGCATACATAGCACCCGTTCCTGCAGGCACAGCTTCAAGCATCAATTGCCCTCTCAGTTGCACCAGCTGAACCGCTTCTTTAAAATCGATAACACCAGCACAGACTAATGCTGAATATTCACCTAAACTATGACCTGCTAACACCACAGGTAATGTCGTCACTTTTTCTTTATAAGCACGCCAAATTGCCACACTCGCGGTCAATAACGCAGGCTGAGTTTTGTCCGTTTCATTCAATGTTTCTGCTGGACCTTGATGAACAAGCGCCCAAAGATCGTAACCTAATACGTCACTCGCCTCATTAAAGGTTTGTTCAATAACCTTATATTCTGTCGCCAGCTCAGTCAACATACCCACAGATTGAGAGCCTTGACCAGGAAACACAAAAGCCGTCTTTTCCATTATATTTTCCTATATGAATGTCTGATCTTCGATTAAAAACGAATTAATGCGCTACCCCAAGCGAATCCACCGCCAAAGGCTTCAAGTAATAGCATATGACCACGTTGAATACGCCCATCACGCACCGCTTCATCCAATGCTATAGGCACTGAAGCGGCTGATGTATTACCGTGTTTGGCTAACGTTAACACCACTTTATCAAGACTCATATCTAATTTTTTAGCGGTCGCTTTGATAATGCGAAAATTAGCTTGATGGGGTACCAGCCAATCGATATCAGATTTCTGAATATTATTTTGTTTTAATGTCTCAGTCACGACATGAGACAATTTAGTGACCGCAACTTTAAAGACATCATTACCCTTCATTTGCATGTAGTCACTGACATTACTCGCCGCTCCCCCTCGAGTCGGTATGGCCGATTTAAGTAAATCACCTTGACGTCCATCGGCGTATATACTGGTCGATAAAATACCTGGGGTTTCTGAGGCGCTGACAACAACAGCACCGGCACCATCACCAAATAAAATAATGGTCGCGCGATCGTCTGGATCGCATAAACGGGATAAGACATCAGCGCCAACCACTAATACTTTCTTGGCTGCACCAGACTTGACATATTGATCGGCAACAGATAATGCATAAACAAAGCCCGAACACGCCGCAGCAATATCAAAAGCTGGGATAGTATGCAGGCCTAATTTTGCCTGTATTTCACAAGCGGCTGCAGGAAAAGCATTGGTGGCACTGGTCGTGCCACAGACGATCATATCCAGCTCTGATGCCTCTATGCCCGCCATCTCAATCGCTTTTAATGCGGCTTGATAACCCATAGTAGAAACAGATTCATCGACCGAAGCAATTCTTCTTTCAGAAATGCCAGTACGCTCGACAATCCACTGATCTGAAGTTTCAACCATATTTTCAAGATCTTGATTGCTGCGTACCTGTACGGGTAAATAACTACCGGTACCGAGAATTTTTGTATGCATAAGGATTTTTTCAGCTTTTAGTGTCTAAAAGGATCGACTCGAGACGTTGTTCAATCATCTGAGGGAGCCGGCGTTGTGCTTCTGTCACCGCTAAATTGATTGATCTAAGATAAGCTGCTTCATCGGCACTTCCATGACTTTTTATTACAATTGCGCGCAATCCTAACAGAGTTGCCCCATTATAGTGGTCGGGGTTCATTTGATTTAACACCGAACGAATGCGTGGAGCGATAAATTTGGCGAGTAATCGAACAAAAAATCCTTGGGTTAATCCTTTCTTAAGTTGCTGAACCAGTAAACGGGCAATCCCTTCTGAAGTTTTAAGGGTAATATTACCCACAAAACCATCACAAACAATCACATCGACTTCACCAGAATATAAATCATTACCTTCAATAAACCCCACATAATTCACATGAGGAGTCTTCTGAAGCAGCTGAGCGGCCGCTTGTACCTGCTCATTTCCCTTTAATTCTTCAATGCCAACATTCAATAATGCCACTTTCGGTGACGGCGTATGATCAACCGTTTCACTCAGCACGGACCCCATTACCGCAAATTGAAATAATCCTTGAGCATCACAAACAACATTGGCCCCTAAATCCAATAAATAAACTGGCGTGTTATTCACCGCAGGTAAACAACTCACTAACGCAGGCCGATGGACCCCAGGAAGCGTTTTAAGTAGCACTTTAGACATCGCCATTAATGCACCTGTATTACCCGCGCTCAAACACGCCTCTGCCTCGCCATCACGCACAGCTTCTAACGCTAAGCGCATTGAACTTTGTTTACGGTGCCTTAAAGCAAAAACAGGTTGATCTGACATCGCGACCGTTTCTGTCGTATGGCGGACAGAAATACGATTTAAAATGGATTGGGGTTGATTCTTGAGCAGAGGGGCTATTAGGGCTTCATCACCCGCGAGGATGACGTTAAGGAGAGAATGAAGACGAAGTGCCTGCAAAGTTGCAGGCACTGTAATGCGGGGTCCACAATCGCCCCCCATTATATCTAACGCAAGCGTCAGACTCGTCATATGAGCATCAACAAATTACTTATTGATAACCTTTTGACCACGGTAAAAACCATCTGCTGTCACATTGTGACGAAGATGGAGTTCACCACTGGTCGCATCTACTGATAATTGAGCGGTGCTCAAAGAATCATGTGAACGACGCATTCCACGTTTTGAACGCGACTTTTTGTTCTTTTGTACTGCCATTAGCCCTGTCTCCTAGATTACTTGCTCTTCAGTTTTTCTAACACTGCAAACGGATTTGGACGCTCCTCTTGAGCGGGTTCTATCTCGCCTACCACTATGTCTTGACCACCAAGATGACAATTTTCATTATCATGTAATGCGATCAAAGGCATAGATACTATCAATTCATCTTCTATCAATTGATGCAGACGAACTTCGCCAATTTCATTACACTCAATCGGCTCATACGCATCCGGGAGCTCATCGATTTCAGCTTCTGTCTTACAAAGACCAAAACTGAATTCGACCGTAACCTCAGTGGTAAAAAGTGTCATACAACGCTGACAATGCAGAGTGAGCTCCGTCACAGCCTTCCCTTTCAGGTAGACTATCCCCTGTATATCTACGTCACATTTAATCGACACTGCCACATCGGAACAGTCGCCGGCACATAATTCATTTAATCGCTTTAACTGCTTACCTGGAACCAGACCTTCATAAGAAAGCTGACTCGCTGAAGCGCGAACGGGATCAATTGAAACCGGTATCTTTACTGTTTGCATAAGGCGCGCATATTATAGTTTGAAATCCATAGAGTCAAAAGAAAAATAACATTCAGCCATAAATGGGCCTACTTTACTCTCTTCCATACTCAAAAATTTAAAATTGACTGTTCTTAAATTTTACCCAAGACGCTCGCTTTACTCAAGCTATTACGCTTAAAATAACTGCGGTCAGAACCATTTTAGCTAAATTAAGCTCAATTTTCACCTGCATCGTATTTTTCAATACTGATTTATGTCACATTCAGTAACCATTCATGTCAATATTAGGCTTAAAAAGGAATATCGCCACAATGATAAAAGCCCACCTCTGATATTCCCTCACAGAATAGCTTGCAGCTCCGCTCCAAATTTAGCGACAATAACCCTATCATTCTTTTCATTCAATGAGTCTCATTATGCCTACGCCTTTAATTTTAGCATCTACTTCACAGTATCGACAATCCTTATTGCATAAACTCAATGTCCCTTTTATTACCCATGATCCTAGTATCGATGAAAGTCCTTTACCCAGCGAGACACCTCCTCAACTCGTCAAACGATTAGCCGAACAAAAAGCCCAAAGCGCGACAACCCAGTATCAGCATGGAATAGTCATCGGCTCAGATCAAGTTGCTGTCATCAACGGTAATATTATAGGTAAGCCCCTTACTTTCGACAATGCCATTTATCAATTATCTCAGGCTTCCGGACAAGCCATTACCTTTTACACTGGACTTGCCGTTTATGACATAGCAAAACAGTCCATGGACTCAATAGTTGAACCCTTTACTGTTCATTTTCGCCGATTAACAGAGAGTCAAATTCGACACTACGTCAATGAAGAACAACCCTTTGACTGTGCAGGTAGTTTTAAGAGTGAAGGGTTAGGTATTGCGCTATTTGAACGATTAGAAGGTAAAGATCCCAATACACTCGTGGGTTTGCCTCTTATTAGTCTCATCGATTTACTGGCTAAACATAACGTTCATTGCCTATAACAGATCATGTTAAATGCCGATAACATTATCGGCATAATGTGATAAGTGAGATTAAATTTTCTTTAAATGAGTCAATGTGGTTTCTAATACGACATCAAGTGGCGCTTTTACTTGCATCACTTCTTCCGTATCCGGATGAATAAATTTAAGTTGAGCGGCATGAAGAAAAAGCCGGTTTAATCCTTGCCCCCGCATTAGATCATCAAATTTTTGTTCACTGTATTTATCATCACACGCTATCGGGTGGCCTGCATATTGGCAATGAACACGAATTTGGTGCGTTCTTCCCGTCACGGGACTGGCTTGAACTAAAGTACTATCACTGTATCTTTGTAAAATTTTAAATCGAGTTTCCGACTCCTTGCCTTCTTTGTTCACCCTCACAATGCGTTCACCTGATTTCAAGGTTAACTTTAATAGAGGGGCTTTAACCACTTTATCATGAGCTTGCCAAGCACCACGTACCAAAGCCAAATAATCTTTCTGCATTTTTTTAAAGCGTAATTGATCATGTAAATGCTTTAGCGCACTCCGCTTCTTAGCAATCAATAACACCCCAGAGGTGTCTTTATCGAGTCGGTGAACCAGTTCTAGAAACTTTTGTTGCGAACGTAACGATCGCATCGCTTCAATAACACCAAAATCCACCCCACTTCCACCATGAACAGCAATCCCAGCAGGTTTATTCAATACAATGATAAATTTGTCTTCGTACACAATACGCGCTTCTAACTGGGAGACTTTTGTGAGTTTTACACTTGGAGCTGGTCGCGCATCGGTATTGGATACTCGAACCGGTGGCACCCTGACAATATCCCCTTCTTGCAATTTATACTCAGGCTTAATACGCTTTTTATTCACACGGACTTCTCCTTTGCGCACGATTCGATAAATCATACTTCTAGGCACGCCTTTCAAATGCGTCAACAAAAAATTGTCAATTCGTTGTCCGACGTTATCTTCGTCAATGGTAATAAACTTTACTGCTACTTTCGGTGCTGAATTGGGTTCTGAATTGGGTTCTGAATTAGTCATGGTACGCCATCGTGTCTATCTATGTGGCATATTGTACAACATGCACAAAAGAATTGTGTCTTTCCATTTGATGAATTTCTCGAATATTGCTATATTTACCCCACAAATACAGAAGAAAGTTTTAGATAAACTTATCCTTCCTCCTGTATTTCTAATCTAGGTAAAGAGCCTAAAATTATTTTTATACTCGTAGCAAACCGTTGATTTGCAAGTCGTTGTATCAATATAAAGCCATATTAATTAGCTTTCACGACTAAACGGGATGAAAATCCACTTCTACAGTGGTTATTCTTTCATTCTAGATCCAAATTCGAACATTTATCTTAAACTTGTTATTAAGCGCAAGTACTTCAATTTGGCATTACCGGACAGATATTAAAGAATTTATGGGGTTGGTTGACGTTTTACAACGAATTCCTTGTTTTTGTAACCATTGAAAATGAGCCATAAATAGGATGCGACACGCAGAGAATGCGTCTAACAGTGATGCGCACCTTAGCCTAGCACCTTGCCGTGAGGCATAAATTGAATAAACTAGGCCCGTAATGCAAAGAATGTACTCGCGTTTCATGACCCTGAATATAGAAGAATTACGTTATCATGAAACGGATGTTAATTAATGCAACTCAATCAGAAGAGTTGCGCGTCGCCCTCGTTGATGGGCAACAACTCTATGATCTCGATATTGAAAGCCCTGGCCATGAACAAAAAAAGGCCAATATTTATAAAGGAACAATCACACGAGTCGAACCGTCATTAGAAGCCGCTTTTGTTGACTATGGTGCAGATCGCCATGGTTTTCTGCCTCTAAAAGAAATCGCTCGTGAGTACTTTCCCAAAGGTTATTCATTTCAAGGCCGTCCCAATATTAAAGAAGTGGTCAGAGAAGGCCAAGAAGTCATCATTCAAATTGACAAAGAAGAGCGGGGCAACAAAGGCGCAGCACTCACGACTTTTATTAGCTTAGCGGGTTCTTATTTGGTGTTAATGCCAAATAATCCGAGAGCGGGCGGCATTTCTCGCCGAATAGAAGGCGATGAGCGAACGGAATTAAAAGCCGCGCTTGCTGAGCTTGATGTTCCACAAGGTATGGGACTCATTGTTCGAACGGCGGGTGTGGGTAAAGAAGCATCTGAATTGAAATGGGATTTAAAAGTCCTACTCGACTTTTGGGGAGCCATTAAAGAAGAAGCCGATAATGCAAAAGCACCAGTATTAATTCATCAAGAAAGTAATGTTATTGTTCGTGCTATACGCGATTATTTACGTCGTGACGTAGGAGAAATCCTTATCGATCATCCTCGTATCTTCGAACAAGCAAAAGAACATGTTGCTCTTGTGCGCCCAGACTTTGTCGAACGTATTAAGCGTTATGACGCTGAAGTGCCTTTATTTACACACTTTCAAATTGAAACGCAGATAGAATCCGCCTTTCAACGTGAAGTGAGATTACCTTCTGGCGGCTCAATTGTTATCGATCCAACGGAGGCATTAACCTCCATTGATATTAACTCCGCTCGCGCCACTAAAGGTGGTGATATTGAAGAAACCGCTCTCAACACTAACCTAGAAGCTGCCGATGAAGTCGCACGTCAACTGCGTTTGCGTGATTTAGGTGGATTGGTTGTTATCGATTTTATTGATATGACCCCCGTCCGTCATCAACGTGAAGTTGAAAAGCGAATGCAAGATGCGGTACATCACGACAGAGCAAGAGTCCAATTGGGTCGTATTTCTCGCTTTGGACTCATGGAAATGTCTCGTCAGCGTCTTCGCCCTTCTTTAGAGGAGTCTGCTGCCCATTTATGTCCCCGTTGTCATGGACAAGGGACGATACGCGGTACCGAGTCTCTGGCTTTATCTATTTTACGCTTAATGGAAGAGGAAGCCATCAAAGAAAACACCTCGCAAATTGAAGCTGTTGTTCCTGTCGATGTGGCCGCGTTCTTATTAAATGAAAAAAGAAAAGCCATTAGAATCACAGAAGAGCGTCATAATGTTGAAGTCTATGTGATCCCCGATCCAAACATGACAACACCCGATTATCGAGTGTCACGTCATCGTAAAGATGATCAGATCAGTGAGTCTAGCTACAAGCTACTTGAGCAACCAGAAGCCACGCTTTACGAGCCGCGTAAACTTGAACGTACGAACCTTCAAGAGCCCGCCTTAAAAGGTTTTGCTTCACAAAGTAAAACCACGATAACCACTAAACCCACAGTAAAAACGACGCAAAAAACCAATCAACCCGGTTTAATCGCGCGTATGTTAACAGCCTTAAGTGGATTATTTAGTAGCGAGACGCCTGAAAAAAACAAGACTGAGAGTCACACAAGTCGTCAAGGACAGAATAAGACTCAGCGCAGTAATCAAAACAAAAACAATCGTCGTAATGACAACCGTCGTAATGACAATAAAGACAAATCGACAAATCGTTACAGTGAAAACCGCAATAACAAAGAAAAGAGCGAACTCAATAAACCCGTTCGAACGAATACTAATACGACAACTAAGCCTGCTAAGACTCCTACTGAAGCTAGCACCACAGCGCAAGAGACAAGTGCACCGCAACCGAAGCAAGAAGTCGCTAGAGAACGCCGTCAACGTCGTAATATGCGTCGAAAAGTACGTGTGAGTAATGAAGAACAAGACGAACACACTGAAAGTGTAAAAGTGGATCCTCAAGTGACTACGCTTGCCGTCACCACTCAGGAAGATAAAAATACTAAGCCTAAACGCCAAACTCGTAAAGCAAAACCTAAAGCGCCATTAAATCAAACCACTGAAAATCAGCTACCCATATCTGATCTCTTGACAGAAAAATCAGAGGTTAAAACAAATAAACAAGATAACAATCAAGAGACGACACAGAACAAACGTCAATCGACCACTGTATCAGAGAAAGCAACGGCTTCTAAGCCCCTTACTGAAGCAGCTGAAGTCATATCGACGCCGATAACTTCCGATGCTGACGTAGAGAATGTGCTTTCAACTGAATCTGCTGAAACCGATCAAGTGATCAAAGACGCTAAAGAAGGCCAACGTCGAAGCCGCCGTAGTCCTCGACACTTAAGAGCCGCTGGCCAACGCCGTCGTCGCGATGAGAGTCCAACTCAAACCAATGAGTCAACACATCAGTCTCATGATGAAGCCCCTGTCACTCACTTCATTGAGTCTAATCCTGCTCAAAGCCATCAGGTTGCCACGGGTATCGCAAGTTCAGGTGCTTTCTCTCCACAACAAGTGCATTACCAAGCCCAAAACGCAAGCCAAAGCTTATCGGATGATGTCACCACTCACGTCGAGAAAACACCACACACCGATAGTCATACTGCTACCGCTCCAGTCCCAAAAGTTACTACTGCCGATACTGCTATCATAGCGGCGGCAACAGCAAACACGGGTAGTAAAGAAGAGCAGCAAGGATATGATGAAACAGCACTTGCCTCATCTCAAACAACCAAGGTTAGATCAAGTACAGTGCTTAACAAACAAGAAAGCACTGAGATCACAGCAGCCAAGAGTCAAAAACAGAACAGAAGAGTCAGTACTGCGAGTACAGCAGTTGCAACCTCTCCTTCGGCTCTCACGCCAACTCAGACTAACAAGCCGCTGCCTATTCTGACTGAGAATACCCCAACGGTCAGTGAGAAAAAAATCAAAGAAGTCACACCCGCTATCAAGCAGAGTAGTCATTCAGTCGCGGCTTCTCCGAGCCGAACGATGTCAAGTTCTGCTGTAGTTAGCCCTGCTAAACAAGCAAAAAAGGAAGAAACATTCACGCCCATTACTGAGCCTAAAGCTGAAAAAGTGACAGAAACAGAGGTTACAGAACCCAAGCTTCAATCTAGCGCTGTTATCACTAAAGAGAAAAGTGAGCCATTGGCACCCACAACGGTGAGTCCGGTTATAGACGATACGACTTCGATTTCAGAAGACAATAAGACTGAAGCAGAAACCCCCCCAGTAATAAGCACGACAATTGAACACTCCGTTGTACATGAGCCAGCCTCAGAGAATACTGTGACTGATCGTCCGGAAACAGTGGTAAAGAAAACGGCTTCAGTCGAAACAGTACAATCCACTCGTACTGCACAGGCCCCCACGACACAGCCTGTAACAGCTGAAGTGAGTCTCAGTGATAGTGTTATCATGGCTGAGAGCAAAGTCATTATTAATGCTGAGCATACCGATAATCAGGCGCAGCTCAAACCTAAGTCTACACCTGCGGTGAATAGTAGTCGTTTTGGCACGATGATCTCATCTGATACCACAAAACCTGTGGTTAAAAACAGAGAACATGTTACCACCCCTGAAGGTAAGCAATATGCCACATCAGAGTCCAATACGGTCGCCCCACTAGCTAAAACGGCTAACAGTGTGACTGCTGATATTGCCAAAACCTAATCTATCGATGCAGTAAAGTAAAAGCCATGCGACTTCGCATGGCTTTTTCATATCCTTATTGCTGATTATTTGTTAGTATTCGCGCCCAAAATCATTCACTCAACAATTTTACAACAGAGGTTAAATGTTCGAACTCATTCGTCACAAAACGACCAGCCATAAAGCAGATATCCTTTCAGGTTTAACAGTTGCATTAGCCCTGGTGCCTGAAGCTGTCGCTTTTGCATTTGTCGCTGGCGTAGAGCCTATAGTCGGTTTATATGCTGCTTTCATCATGGGGCTGATAACAGCGATTATCGGCGGACGGCCGGGTATGATCTCCGGAGCCACTGGCGCTATGGCCGTTGTCATGGTTGCATTGGTTGCAGAGCATGGTATTCAATATTTATTTGCAGCGGTCGTATTAGCAGGCTTAATACAAGTTTCAGCCGGACTATTAAAATTAGGCAAGTTCATTCGTATTGTTCCCTACCCTGTCATGATGGGTTTCGTTAATGGCTTAGCCATTGTCATTTTTCTTGCTCAATTAGGCCAATTTAAAACCCTCGATGCTAATGGTGTACTCAGCTGGCTGCCACAAAATCAGTTAATTATCATGCTAGCACTCGTCGCGCTGACCATGTTGATCATTCAATTTCTCCCTAAATTAACCACGGCGATCCCGTCGTCATTGGCGGCGATATTAACGGTCACGTTAATCGTGGTATTGATGGATCTAGACACACGCAACGTCCTCGATTTTTTACGTTCAATGAGCGGAGACATCAATGCAACTATTGCCGGTAATCTGCCAACATTTTCAATTCCCTCAGTCCCCTTTAATATAGAAACCTTATCCATTATTTTGCCTTACTCTTGCATCCTAGCGGCTGTAGGCTTAATTGAGTCATTGTTAACATTGACCGTTATTGATGAAATGACAGGCACACGTGGACAAGGCAATAAAGAATGTGTTGGACAAGGTGTCGCGAATATTACCAATGGCTTTTTCGGTGCCATGGGCGGTTGTGCCATGATTGGCCAGTCTATGATTAATATCAACTCAGGCGGCCGCGGCCGTTTATCTGGGATCTCGGCAGCCATTGCACTATTAACGTTTATTTTATTTGGTTCAGACTTTATTGAAATGATCCCACTCGCCGCGCTTGTAGGTGTCATGTTCATGGTGGTACTGGGTACCTTTGAATGGGCCAGTTTTAAAGTCATGCGTAAAGTGCCTAAACACGATGCATTCGTCATCATTCTGGTCACTGTGGTCACCGTTTTTACCGATTTAGCCGTTGCAGTCTTCGTCGGGGTAATTGTCTCTGCATTGGTTTTTGCTTGGGAACATGCCAAACATATCAACATCAAAGTACGAGAAGATCAAAATGGTTGGAAAGTGTACCAATTAGAGGGTCCGTTATTTTTTGGCTCTGCGGCAGAATTCTTAGAATTATTTGACGCACAGTCTGATCCTGAAGATGTCATTGTTGATTTTCAATATTCTCGTGTTTGCGATCACTCCGCGCTAGATGCCATTGATACATTAGCAGAGCGGTATGGTAATGCCGGTAAACGCCTTCACTTACGCCATTTAAGCAATGATTGTAAAAAATTATTGCAAAAAGCAGGTGATTTGGTTGAAGTGAATTCCATTGAAGATCCTTTTTATAAAGTAGCTGTGGATAAAGTTGCCCCTTAACGGTTCACTTGCCGATAAATAAAAAAGCGAGTCACATTGACTCGCTTTTTTATTTAAGGCTGGCATTGAATACTCACTCGCAGCGAGGTTGGCTAGCATCAATCCTTTATTTCAATTTATTGGCAAACGCACTTTTCACTTTATCCAATTTAGGCTTTATCACCAGAGTACAATAAGGCTCTTCACCATGAAGTGAGAAATAATCTTTATGATAGTCTTCAGCAGGAAAAAAATCCGTGACCTCTTCAACTTGAGTCACAATAGGATCTGGCCATACTGCTTGTTCTGTTAATCCCTCAATAACAGCAAGGGTTGAGCGCTTTTGCTTGTCTGTATGAGTAAAAACCACTGAACGATATTGTGTACCAACATCATTACCTTGACGATTTAACGTCGTTGGATTATGGCTGTGGAAAAAAATACTTAACAATTCACCAAAACTGATGATATGAGCATCGAAAGTGATCTGTAACACCTCCGCGTGCCCTGTATCACCCGAGCAAACTTGATTATAATTGGCATCATCAGCTGCCCCGCCACAATAGCCAGATTGCACCGCCAATACCCCATTAATGGAAGAAAAAATGGCTTCCACACACCAGAAACAGCCTGCTCCAAAAGTCACAACCTCGGATGTCATCGTCTCTTTTGCCATGATTGTATTTTCATTCACTTAATCAGTACCTTTAAATATCATTGATATTGAATTCACGCAATGGCGGATATTATTATTTGTTAACCTTTCGCCTTCAAAAACATGCCCCAAATGCCCACCACACTGATTGCATAAAATTTCAGTTAGTTGGCCATCCACATCTGGGATACGCTTTATCGCCCCCTCAATTTCACCATCAAAAGCTGGCCAGCCACAATGCGCATTAAATTTATCTTCTGAGCGGTATAAAGGATCTCCACATTTTTTACAGCAATAAATGCCAGACGCATCATGCAAGTAATATTCTCCACTAAAAGGCGCTTCAGTCCCTTTTAGTTCAATCACTTTTTGTTCCATATCGGTTAATTGCTTCACCCTTTCTTACTCCCAATAAACCTTTCATTACATTAAAGCACACAGCGAATGCTCAATTTAATTCGATCCAACAACAGACCTTTGACATCAATATAATCTTTCATCTTTATTCAAAAATAATAAAAGATCTCCTGTGAATTAACAAGCTCATCCACTCGCAAGTACTACCCATTGAATAAGAAACGACGTAAAATGGCGAAGACCTTGCTTGAAGAAAGGTTAATAGTAAAATTAACCTTTCAATATTGCGCCTCTGACACTGCAAGTATAAACTAACATGCGTATTACCATAAAATAAGAACACGGCATATGAAACTAGAAACGATAGACTACCGTGCGCCCGATAGCGCTGAGCAATTTGTAAAATCTTTAAGAGAAACAGGATTTGGTGTACTTTCTAACCATCCTATTAGCCAAGAACTGGTCGAAACCATTTATCAAGAGTGGCAAGCATTTTTTAATAGTGATGAAAAAAACGACTATTTATTTAAACCCGAAACCCAAGATGGTTTTTTCCCAGCCAGTACTTCTGAAACAGCTAAAGGACACACAGTCAAAGATATCAAAGAATACTTTCATGTCTACCCAACTGGACGGATCCCTGACGCCTTAAGAAAAAATATTACCACCTATTATGATCATGCAAATTCGTTAGCCGCTGAATTGTTAACATGGGTTGAAAAATACTCACCCGCATCAGTGTCTGATAAATATTCTATCCCACTGGCAGATATGATTGATAATAGTGAAAAAACACTACTCAGAATTTTACATTATCCCCCGATGTCAGGCAATGAAGAAGTGGGTGCCATACGCGCCGCAGCACATGAAGACATCAATTTATTAACGGTATTACCAGCAGCCAATGAACCCGGGTTACAAGTACAAACCAAAGACGGAAATTGGTTAGATGTCCCCAGCGATTTTGGTAACATCATTATTAATATTGGCGATATGCTACAAGAGGCATCGGACGGCTATTTTCCTTCGACCAGCCATCGTGTCATTAACCCTAAAGGCAGTGACATGAGTAAATCTCGGATCTCTCTGCCCCTTTTCTTACACCCAAATCCAGATGTGATTCTTTCAGAAAAATATACTGCCGATGAATATTTAAACGAACGCTTACGAGAATTAGGCGTTATTTAAACGTTTATTGTAATAAAAAGCGCCTGAGGGCGCTTTTTATTTGGGTCATTCACTTTAACAAGGTAAAATCTACACATCAGTTTATAACAAGCAGAGCAACTCAAAATGGCCATTCAGTGGTATCCAGGACATATGCACAAAGCACGCAAAGAAATCGAAGAGGTCATGCCTCAAATCGATTTAGTCATTGAAGTGCTTGACGCTCGCATTCCTTATAGCAGTGAAAACCCCATGGTACAGACCCTTCGTGGTGATCGTCCCTGTATCAAGTTACTCAATAAATCCGATTTAGCCGATCCAGAGACCACCCAACTGTGGATTGAATATCTTGAGCAAGAACAAGGCGTAAAAGCCATGGCTATCACCACATTACAAGCTTCACAGGTTAAAAAAATCCCCGATCTTTGTCGAAAATTTGTCCCTAGCCGCAATAAAATTGAAAAAGATATCCGTACTATGATTATGGGGATCCCTAATGTGGGTAAATCCACCATTATCAATACCCTTGCAGGCCGGACGATCGCCAAAACAGGGAATGAACCCGCAGTCACTAAAACGCAGCAACGTATTAACCTACGTAATGGTATCGTTTTATCCGATACACCGGGTATTCTATGGCCTAAAGTTGACAATGAATCCAGTAGCTATCGTCTCGCTATCACTGGCGCGATTAAAGATACCGCCATAGAATATGAAGATGTGGCTATGTTTGCAGCTGAATACTTTTTAAAGGCTTATCCTAATGCCATTAGTGAGCGTTATAAATTAAAGAGCCTTCCTGATACTGAAATTGAATTACTCGAAGCCATTGGCCGTAAACGCGGCGCACTGAGACCTGGCGGCCGTATAGATTTACATAAAGTCTCTGAGTTACTTTTACATGAATATCGCTCGGGTAAAATTGGATTACTGTCTCTTGAAACTCCCGCAATGGCGGAAATAGAAAAAGCAGAAGTCGCTAGAGTTCAAGCGCAAAAAGCAGAAAAAGAAGCGTTAATACGTGAGCAAGAAAGACTTAAACGTTCGGGTATACGCCATGACTAATATAACATGCTTTATATAAAATAATTTACTTAACATTATGCCCAATAAAAAGTGAGAGCCTGTCGTCTTCATTTTCTTTTACTTAATTGGGCATACTTATCGGTCCTATTTCATGCTTACTCAGATAATAAAAATTGTATCCACTGTTCTGCACTTTCCTCGAGTAAATTAATCACCCCTTCAAAACCATCACCTTGACCATAATAGGGATCCGGCACATTTTTATCATCTAAGGATGAAAAAGCCATCATCAATTTTAATTTATCTTGATATCGTTGAGGACATGTCGTTCTTAAATCGGCCAAATTATTTTCATCCGCCGCTAATATCAAATCAAATTGTTCAAAATCTTGCTCAATGATCTGCCTCGCGATCATATTATCAAAAACATATCCTCTTTTATTTCCCGCTATCACCGAGCGATGATCGGGTAAAGACCCCTGGTGATAAGCTAACGTACCCGCAGAATCAATAAACACCTTAATCCCAGATGCAGCCATTTTAACTTTAAAAATCGCTTCAGCGGTCGGTGAGCGGCAAATATTTCCCATACAGACTAATAGTATTGATTTAATCATCATTTTTCCTTTCGGTAATGTCATTAACCCCATCTTGAGACTGACTTTCTGAACTCACGCTCAAAAAGCTAGCAAATCTAGGGATCCCTTTATGCGTCACTCCCCGATATTGATAAATAACCTGAGTGCCCATTTTAGGCGGATTTTGTCTTTGTGCATCGCTAAAGCCTGTGCCTAACTTAAATGGCTTGCCATTGGGCATTGTCACTAATAATGCGCCCATCATACCGCTAAACTTCCCTTTACCTGCTTGATAGCCCACAACCTTGGCTTTCGCTTCATCAATAGGTTTGAGTTTAATGATCTTATTGCTTCTACCTATTTGATACAGCGCAGTTTTTTCATGTAACATGAGCCCTTCTCCACCCAACTCAATAGTCTTAATGAATAACGTATCAAGTTCTTTTTGAGATTTTAGCGTGTATTGAGGGATCACTTCTAAGAACGCTGACAGCCCCTTTAATTGCGCTTGCATAACGTGATAACGTAAGTTAAAACGCTGTGTTGATGCTGGTAAATCAAACACCATAAAGCGGACCGATCGCCACAATTGTGGATCAGGGTTAGTTTGCTTAATCAGGCTGAGCATCTTATGAAAACGATTTCTGCCAAGCCAAAGCTCACCATCTAAAGGATAAGCGGGGAAATCTCGACTAAACCATACTGGCACCGAAATCATGTTCCCTGAACGAGTATAAAGCGCCGAGCCATCCCAATAACCTCTCACCCCATCCAACTTTTCACTAATTAAATAATCAGATACATTAATGTCTTCAGGCATATCTGTTGCTAATTGAATTGGCGGTCGCCAAAGTAATACTTCAGCTTGAAGGACACCAAAGCACAACAATGTCATCAACAAAAATAATGTTCTGTGCATTCTATTTTCTCTTTCAAGGCTCCAATAAACAAGGATAGTACGGTCATCAATATTATTCTTTCATCTTTTATGAGTGATCTACCCATAAACCACACGTTCTCACATTTTATTAAGCTCGCTCTTAAATTGGCGTTGATGAGCCTTTTAGGTTTATACTCTGGCCGCTTCAACCGTCAAACCAGCAGTTGAAGCCATGAATTTATCATTTGTACTGAATATTCGTATTATCAATATTTTTATCAAGGTCGTTATGAAACCAGAAAATAATCACGGTATAAAACGTATCATTAGAGCAACCAACTTTTCATTTAAAGGATTACAAGCGGCTTGGAAACACGAAGCAGCCTTTAGACAAGAATGTGTACTCGCTATCATTCTTATCCCCATCGCACTGTTAATTGATGCCACTCTCGTTGAGCGGCTCTTGCTCATCATGACCGTCTTTATCGTACTCATCACGGAGTTACTCAATTCTGCGGTTGAAGCCGTGGTTGACAGGATCAGTCGTGAGCATCATCACTTAAGCGGCCAAGCAAAAGATATTGCCTCTGCAGCTGTCTTTATGAGTTTACTTTTATGTGGGATCACTTGGGTAATGATTTTAGCTTCAAGGTTCGTTTAATAACAGATCCAAGTCAAACAGGCAGAAATGAAGTCTCTGCCTGTTTTAGCCATAAGCTAATATTAATAAATCAGGATCAATCAAATACTAGCGACCATCTTCAGCGCGGCGTTTTTTGAAATCAGAATGCTCTATCCAACGCGGCCAATCATTATTATTAGCCAGTTTTGCTAAAATACTGCCGATAAGCCCTAAATCTTGTTTTACCCCCCCTAAAGTCCAACTTTGCGAAAAATCATCCGTATCTTTGTGGTATTTGTGGGCAATATAATCTGGATCCGTATCACCTAGACTCATAAATAATAATCCAGGTACCCCTTGTTGTGCTAAAGCAAAATGATCCGAACGATATAAGAGGCCATTTTCAGGACGAGGATCGCCCTTAACTGTTCGCCCTTGTGATTTAGCAGCAAGGGCTAAATCGGTTTCTAATGTCGATACACCGTCACCATATCGTAAAATATAACTCACTTCATCATTCACATTCATCCCGTCAATATTCAAAAAAGCCACGATATTTTTCGTGGCTATGGGAGGATTGAGTGAAAAATGTTGTGCGCCGATTAATCCTGTTTCTTCAGCGGTGAAGGAAGCAAATAAGATAGAACGCTGAAAGGGTTTGATAAGCGATAGTTTTTTAAATATCCTTGCTAGTTCAAGCACCCCCGCCACACCGCTCGCATTATCAACCGCGCCATTGTAAATGTGTTTTTTGCCTTTTTCGTCAATAACAGTCCCTAAATGATCCCAATGAGCCTGTAACACCACCATTTCTTTAGCGTGCTCGCTCCCAGGAAGTAGAGCAAGTACATTATAGGATGTTTCTTTTTCGATATGGGTTTTCAAGGTTAAACTTACCGTCGAATTTAGACCTAACGCTTTAAAACCTTTCTTTGCCGCCTCTACTTTCTGTTTGTTATAATCCAATCCTGCTTCAGCAAAAATCTGCTCTGCGGCCTCTTTTTGTAACCAGCCTAAAACCCCCAATTTATCCTGATTGTTATTTTCATCAACTAAGGTAAATTTACTGCCAGTATTAGAATTTTTTACCACGCCCCACCCATAAGCGGCGGGCGCGGTTTCATGTACGATAAGTGCTGCAGCAGCGCCTTGACGAGCAGCTTCTTCATATTTATAGGTCCAACGCCCGTAATATGTCATGGCGTTACCTTTAAACAACTGAGGATCTTGAGTCGCAAAGCCTGGATCATTGACTAAAACGATCACCGTCTTACCTTTCACATCAATGCCCTCATAATCATTCCAACCATATTCAGGCGCATTAATACCATAGCCCACAAACACCAATTCACTCTTTGATAGCTTAATGAGTGCATCCATCCGCTCTGTCCGAGCCGTAAAATCCACTCCATTTTTAAAACGAAGATCCCCAACATTTAAAGACATCTTCGACTCTGGGGTCATCTTTGC
Organism: Shewanella surugensis; assembly: GCF_023284005.1. Lineage (GTDB taxonomy): Bacteria > Pseudomonadota > Gammaproteobacteria > Enterobacterales > Shewanellaceae > Shewanella > Shewanella surugensis. Next base: position 4,590 of record NZ_JAKIKS010000019.1, on the reverse strand, counting down.
TAGCGGGACACCCTGCAAGTAGCTATCGCCAAATCCCGGTTTCAGCCCCATTTCTTTAAAGGCATTAACGAGATAGGACAGCGTTAACGTCTCCCCCGCTGATAAAGGTCCCCTGCCACCAAATTGATCGCTTGCTAATACGCTAACATCATGTCGGTATTGCGTTAAATTGACTTGCTCTTCTATCTTCAGCTCCGATGCCGATGCCAATCCCGTACCTGATATTAAATTAATGATATTCAACATCATAAAATAAAATATTCTATTCACTTACTCACCACCACATACAAATAATCAACGATTAATCCACGATAACATAAAACTCACACCACAATTACACCCAATTGAGTGACATCTTGATTAACGGTTTCAAAAGACTTATTTAAAATCAAAGACTTCATATTCACACACTCCACAACTCACTTTAAATCTTCGAAAAAGTTCGAAGTAGATTGAAAAAAAATCCGAAACAATATAAATTGAACATCAATTAGTTCGAAAACGAACATTCCGAGTTATACTGATGATAAGTAATGATTCAAAATATCGTTATTGTGAACCAGCACTGAGCATATAAAACACAAAGGGGTGATAAATGACTAAGAAACAAGAGACAGTAGACTTATTTGTCGTGGGTGGCGGGATCAACGGCGTAGGCATTGCAGCCGATGCTGCTGGACGTGGCTTATCTGTCTTCTTATGTGAGCAAAATGATTTAGCACAAGCCACTTCTTCGGCAAGTAGCAAACTCATCCACGGTGGATTACGCTATCTGGAACACTATGAGTTTCGCTTGGTACGTGAAGCACTTGCAGAGAGAGAAGTTATGCTAAAAAAAGCACCACATATTGTTTCTCCAATGCGCTTTCGTTTGCCTCATCAACCTCATTTACGCCCCGCATGGATGATCCGTGCAGGGCTATTTTTATATGATATTTTAGGTAAAAGAGAAACCCTTGCCGCATCTAAAAATATTAAATTTGACACCAGCAGTCCGCTAAAAAAAGACCTCAAGCGTGGGTTTGAATACTCCGATTGTTATGTCGATGATGCAAGGCTTGTCGTACTCAATGCCATTGCGGCCCGTAATAAAGGCGCAACCGTCGTCACCCAAACCCGTTGTATTAGCGCAAAACGAAAAGACGGTTTCTGGGAGATTCATATCGAAAATACATTAACCCATGAAGTTCAATGTATTTATGCAAAAGGGTTGGTTAATGCAGCAGGCCCATGGGTCGCCTCCTTTATTGAAGATGGTCTAAAACTTAAAGCGGCTCATGGTATACGCCTCATCAAGGGCAGTCATATTATTGTGCCTAAAATTCATGATGAAAAACAGGCTTATATTTTACAAAACGAAGATCAGCGTATTGTGTTTGTGATCCCCTACAATGATGATTTTTCACTCATTGGTACAACCGATGTTGAATACCAAGGCGATCCTGCGGCGGTGGCTATTTCCAGCGAAGAGAAAGATTACCTTATCAGTATTGTTAATCAACACTTTAGTAAACAAATCAGTATTGCAGATATTGTCTCCAGTTACTCTGGCGTTAGACCTTTATGTGATGATGAATCCGATAAAGCATCCACGATAACCCGAGATTATACTGTCGAAATTGAAGATAATAATGGCCATTGTCCCTTACTGTCTGTTTTTGGCGGTAAAATCACGACTTACCGAAAATTAGCTGAATCAGCCATGACAAAATTAACCCCTTATTATGATCATATCGGCACAGCATGGACCGTCGACGCCCCTTTGCCTGGCACAGAAGACATCCATGACACGGTTAACTTTAAAGCTATTTTTGAAAAGAAATTACTCAATGATTTCCCTTGGTTACCGCGATCAATAGCCACTCGTTTTAGCCGCAGCTACGGCTCGCTTTGTTTAGATTTCTTAGCTGAAGCGACGGAATTAACTGAACTCGGCGAGCACTTTGGAGCCGGCCTATATGCCGCTGAAGTGGATTATTTAATGACAAAGGAATGGGGCGTTCATGTCGATGATATCCTCTGGAGACGCACAAAATTAGGCCTTTACCTTAATGATGTGCAGCAACAAAGAGTGGCTGATTACCTGGCAAAAAAGTCACTCAACGCTGCGCCTGACAGTCTGTTGAAGTATGGCTAAAAAGTAATGCACCTAACATGAAGCAAAACCACTTATTAGATAAAAATGAGCTAGAGACAGATCTCTAGCTCATATCGTTTCGATTAGAGAAAGTATTTAGGTTAACACTTCACACCGTATTAAAAGGCTAAAAGTCGTTGGTTATAATGTTGAACGGAGTGAAAACAACCAACTGTTTTTTCAGTTTAAATTGACTGTCTAGCTATCAATATTCAAAAATTCATTTCAGAAACTCTGCATATATTTCTAAATCGACCTCATCACCAACAATAGGGATATAGCTATCCATGCCAAAGTCAGACCGTCTGATTTGACCCACAGCACTAAAACCAATCGTGTATTTCCCTGTCAGCCAGTTATTCGCACCACCGTGAAAAGTCGCTTTAAACGTCATGGGTTTGGTGACTCCCCTAAATGTTAGATCACCCGAAAAGTTAAAACGGCCATCTGATATTGCTGTAACAGTGTGGCTAGTAAATGAGGCTTGTGCGAAACGCTCGCTATTAAACCAAGTTGAGTTTTGTAACGTTTCAGCTAAATCTGCATTATTTATATCAATAGAGCGAATATCCACTACGGCTTTTAGTGACGCAGCCGCCATATTATTGGGATCAAAGTTGAGTGCTGCATCAAATTGATTAAAGCGCCCTACATAAGTTGATAACCCTAAGTGTTGGATTTTAAATATTAATGCAGCGTGTTGACTGTCAAGCTGATATTCACCAGCTTGTAGCTCTACAAGCTCAGTCTTAACATTGGGCGCTAGCCAGCTAACACAACTTGATAGCGATAATGTCACTAAAATGGCCAACAGCGTTTGTTTAACCCTTCGTGTTCTATTCATGGAAGCCATAATCATTTAACCATTGATCCGTGTTGTCGATGATAATGCTGAATAGTATAACGAAGTAAAAAAGAAAGGGATCGAGAATGACTTTAAGTAACGTTAGTGGCCACACCATATCCAGCCAACGGTGATAAGCCTAAGAGTACCCGCGATCTATTGGTTATCACCCATGCCTCATCAGCCCCGCGTTGCGAGAGTCATTACCGCGCTTGATTGAGAAAGGATTCGTGCATCATAAGAAAGTCATCATACTGGCGGAAAACGATGCGCCCTTGCCAAGGGATACTTATATTCTTGTAAAGAAGCCTAAGAACCGAGTAAAAAGCCTAAACTAAAGTTAAAGAGCAGGATAAAGAAACGATTGAATACAAAGTGGGACAGACTGCCCCGGTTGGGAATATCAATTATTGAAAATAGAAGGATCTATTGATGAAAAAACATTTCTTCATATTTGTAGTGATTCTGTTTTTATTTGGATGTGTATCTCAACATTACGAAGAAACTGCAACAGGTAAATTATCTGGAAAATTAAAGGTTGAATGGATTAGTCCTGATGAGTTTCAGTTTCTTCCAGATAAAGATGATCCACTGACTTTTGAACGTTCAAATGGTCAATTTATTCAACCTGCAGAGATGCAAACAGATGGCGGTTCTGTTCCAAGAGTATTTTGGGTGTTTAAAAGTTTTTCGCCTTGGGGATATGCACCTGCCTTTATCATTCATTATTGGCTGTTTCATATGAAATATTGCAATATATCTGGTAATGAAAAATATGATGTTTTGGTTGCTGGACAAATTATGTCTGAGATAATGAAGACCATGATGAGTAAATACCCAGAAATTGAAGAAAATAAGTTTGTGCTTTATTCAATGAATCAGGCCGTGACGTCAGATACAGCTAAAGACCTATGGGATAATGGAAAGTGTCCGTCTAAAGAAACTCAAAATAAAATCCGTGCACGTGCTCTTGCGCTTTATGGTGATACTGATTTTGAGGGGAATATTAAATCAGAGGATAAAGCGAAGCAGGACGATAATTCACTAAAAATGGTATTTACGATTGAATTTTAGTGGGGCAGACTGCCCCACCTGACACTGGTATACCAGATAAATGCTAGGTAAGACATTACGGTGAATATGTTTAAATACTCGACTTGATTTCTTTTTTTAATATGTCCAACTGTTTACTATCCAGCCGATCAACTTTTTCTTGCAGAAAGATCTTATCTTCTTGACTGGGTAAAGCAATACGAACCATTTCTAGATAAGTTAATAGCTTTTCATTTGAATTGGTTATTGCTGCATCATAGAAAAAAGCGACAATTAACTCATTATCTAATGGCTGTAAACATTGAGTTCGTAAAGTTGTAACAACATAATAAGTAGCTGTTTTTTTTATCATTATCGGATAAACGATTAAACCACTTATTTTTCGTTTTAAAATCATTGATATTATATTTAGAACAAACTTTAGACTCTTTTCCGTATTTTGCTAGGCGTTGTTGATCAAATCATATAAGGTTTGATCATCCCCATTTTTGCTAAAAATCTAAATATTGGTGTTTCTCTCAGGCATACCTAGTCTAATGACTTTGTTGATTACTTT